>JAIYAI010000711.1 GCA_027489135.1 Acetobacteraceae bacterium | reverse complement strand
TCGTGACCTGCTGATCGGCGCCGCCGCCGCGGCCAGCCTGCCCGGCCTCGCCGCGGCCCAGGGCGCCGCGCCCGCCGCCGCCCCGCAATTCCACCGCATGACGGTCGGCAGCCTGCCCGTGACCGTCGTCTTCGACGGCGCGGTCTCGCGCGACGTCGCGCAGGGCAATTTCGTCCCGAACGCGACGCCCGACCAGCTTCGCGCCGCGCTCGGCGGCAACACCACCATCCAGAATCCCTACAACCTGACCATCGTGCAGACCCGCGCGGGGCTGGTGCTGTTCGACACCGGCTTCGGCCAGGGCGCGCCGGCCGGGCTCGGCCAGCATCGCGCGGCGATGCAGGCGGCGGGGATCGATCCGGCGCGCATCGCCGTCGTGGTCTTCACGCATTTCCACCCCGACCACATCAGCGGGCTGATCGCGGCGGACGGCGCGACAGCCTTCCCCAACGCCGTGGTGAAGGTGCCGGAGCGGGAATGGGCCTTCTGGAACGACGCCGGCGAGGAAACGCGCGTCGCCGAAGGCCGGCGGCCGAATTTCGCCATGGTGCGGGCGCGCTTCGCCCCCTATGCCGCGAAGCTCGAGCGCTTCGCCCCGGGTGCGGAGGTTGCGCCCGGCGTGACCGCCATCGCCACGCCGGGCCATTCGCCGGGGCATACCAGCTTCCTGGTTGCGGATGGCAACCAGCAGCTGATCGTCATCGGCGATGCGGTGACGACGCCCGGCCTCTTCATGGCCAATCCCGAATGGTACCCGATGTTCGACATGGATCCGACCCAGGCGGTGGCGTCGCGCAAGGCGTTGCTCGACCGGGCGGCGACCGACCGGATCCAGGTGGTGGGCTACCACTTCGCCTTCCCGGCGACGGGTCGGGTGGAGCGGGCCGGCACGGGCTACCGCCTCGTCGTCGGCTGACGTCCGGCTTTACGGCCCGCGGCGGGGCTGCGAACCTCCCGGCCAACCGGACCGGGAGGATTCCATGCTTCGCCGCAGCCTGCTCGTAGCGCCCATCCTCGCGACCGCGGGCCTCGCGCTGCCCGCGATCGCGCGCGCGCAGGGCTTCGACCGCACCTTGCGCATCATCCTGCCCTTCGCGCCGGGCGGGACCTCCGACATCATCGCCCGGCTGGTCGCGCCGGAGATGACGAGGCTGCTCGGCCAGTCCGTGGTGGTCGAGAACCGCACGGGCGGCTTCGGCAACATCGCCATCGACGCCGTGGCGAAGGCGGCGCCGGACGGGCACACCATGCTGCTGACCGATGTCGGCATCCTCGCCACCGCGCCGAGCCTGTTCCAGCGCCTGCCCTTCGACGTCATGCGCGACCTGGCGCCGGTGACGATGCTGATCTACGCGCCCTACATCCTGGCGGTGAACCCGGCCGTCCCGGCGCGCGACGCGGCGGCGCTCGAAGCCTATGTGAAGGCCAACCCGGACAAGGTGAACGTCGCGCATTCCGGCATCGGCAGCGCCAACCACCTGACCGCGCTGATGCTGGCGCAGCACTGGGGCGTGACCCTGACCATGGTGCCCTATCGCGGCGGTGCGGCGGCGGTGACGGCGACGACGGCCGGGGAGGCGCAGATGGTGATCAACGGCGCCACCGCGACCCAGCCCTTCGTCACCGGGGGCCAGTTGCGCGGCATCGCGGTGACGGGGGCGAAGCGGCTGCCGGCGCTGCCCGAGGTGCCGACCTTCGGCGAACTGCGCTACCCGGCGCCGGACAACGGCACCTGGCAAGGCGTGCTGGTGCCGGCGGGCTCGCCGCCCGCCCTGGTGGCAAAGCTGCAGGAGGCGCTGCGGGCGTCGCTGGCGGTGCCGGCGGTGGCGGAGCGGCTGGCCTCGATCGGCGGCGAGATCCGCGCCGAGGGGCCGGGGCCGTTCCGGGAATGGCTGGTGCGGGAGACCGCGACCTGGGGCGCGATCATCCGGGCGAACAACATCAAGCTGGATTGAGGGCGCGACCCTACAGCATCGCCAGCGGGCGCTTGCGCTTCGGCGGCGGGAAGGCGGCGTCGAGCGTCGCCAGATCCGACGCCGTCAGCACGATCTCCCGCGCCTTCGCGTTCTGCCGCACATGCTCCGGGTCCGAGGCCTTGGGGATGCTGATCACGCCGCCCGGTGCCCGCAGCGTCCATGCGATGGCGATCTGGGCCGGTGTCGCGCCATGCCGCTGCGCGGCCTCCGCCAGCGCTGGGTTGCGCAACAGCTTGCCGCCCTGGCCCACCGGGGAATAGGCCATCACCGGCATGCCCCGCCCCCGGCAGAAGGGCAGCAGGTCGTGCTCGATCCCGCGCTGCTCGAGGCTGTAGAGCACCTGGTCCGTGGCGCAGTCCGCGAGCCCCGGGCCTAGCTCCTCCAGGTCGTCGACGTCGAGGTTGGAGACGCCCCAGCGACGGATCTTCCCCGCCGCCTGCATCCGTTCCATCGCCCGGACCGTATCGGCCAAGGGAATGGAGCCGCGCCAGTGCAGCAGGTAGAGGTCGATCGTCTCGATGCGCAGGCGCTTGAGGCTGCGCTCGCAGGCTGCCTGCAGCTTCGCGCCCCCGGCATTGTGGGGATAGACCTTGGAGACGATGAAGGCCTGGTCCCGCCGGCCCGTGATCGCCTCGGCCACCACCTCCTCCGCCCCGCCATCGGCATACATTTCCGCTGTGTCGATCAGGGTCATCCCGAGATCCATGCCGAGCCGAAGGGCATCGGCCTCCTTCACCCGGTTCGCCCCGCGCTCGCCCATGTGCCAGGTGCCCTGGCCGAGGGCCGGGACCGTCGTGCCGTCCGGCAGGGTCGCAGTGTTCATTTCGCCCTCTCCCATGCTTCCGGTATTCTCCGCCGCATGACCCGCACCGCAAGTCACTTCACGACGGCCCCGAACGTGCGCACGTTCGGGTCCCCCTCAGACGCCGGGCGCAAACCTCCGGTTTGCTTGGCTTCGCCGCACTGGCGGCGGGCGCCATTCGGCGCCTCGGCCCGGTTGAAGCACCGGGCCGCAAGCCTCATTGCCTCGATCATGCTCCTCGCCGCCCCCGCCGCGGCGCAGGGCGTCAACGAAAGCATCGGCACCTGGCGCCTCGCCTGCGTGCAGGACCGCATGACGGACCGCAGCACCTGCACCCTGCTGCACGCCCAGCCCGCCGAACGCAGCACGCCCGGCAGCCCCTCCCTCGCGCTCGAGATCATCGATCGCGGCGGCAGGCTGGTGCCGGCGGTGACGGCGCGCGACCTCAGCCTCGACAACGCCGCGCGCGGCCTGCTGGCCATCGCGGGGACGGCGCAGATCCGCTTCCCGCCCAACCCGATGATCGAGATGCCCTGCGGCCTGGAGGGCCGGTCGCTGGTCTGCGCCCCGCGCGCGGCAGATGCGGCGCGGGCGGAACAGGAGCTTGCCGCGGCCGACAAGGTTCTGGTCCGCGTCGTCGCCACGGGCGGCATGGGCAGCACGGCGGAGCCCATGGAGCTTCCCCTGGCCCGCACGCGCGACGCCCTGACCCGCTTCCGCGCCCTGGTGCCGCCGGGCAGCGCCGCGCCGGACAGCCCGGCGGTGGAGCCGCGCGAACTGCTCAACCGCTTCCGCCAGATGTTCAACTGAGCATGGAGGCCAGCCTCGCCGATCTG
>JAIYAI010000098.1 GCA_027489135.1 Acetobacteraceae bacterium | reverse complement strand
CGGGCTGCTCGGCCGGCCGCTGCAGATCATCTACTATGACGACCAGTCCAACCCGGCGAACGCGCCGCGCATCTACACGAAGCTGCTCGACGTGGACAAGGTGGACCTGGTCTTCGCCGCCGGCACGAACCTGACCACGCAGGCCATGCACATCGCCATGGAACGCAACAAGATGGTGCTGGCGACGCTGGCGCTCGCGGTGAACGACAAGTTCAAGTACCGCCGCTACTTCCAGACCATGCCGTATGGGCCACACGGGGCGGAGGCGATCAGCCTCGGCTTCTTCGAGAGCGCGATGGCCATGGACCCGAAGCCGCGCACCGTGGCGCTGGTCGGCGCCGATGCGGAATTCGCCAAGACAGCCGTGGGCGGCGCGCGGGAACAGGCGAAGAAGCGGTCCCTGCGTATCGTCTACGACCGGACCTACCCGCCGGCGACGGTGGATTTCGGCCCGGTCATCCGCGGCATCGCGGCGGCGAACCCGGACATCGTCTATGTCGGCTCCTACCCCATCGACACCTCGGGCCTGATCCGCGCGGCGCGGGAACTCGGCTTCAAGCCGAAGATGTTCGGCGGCGGCATGGTCGGCACCCAGGCCGCGGCGCTGAAGGCCGATCTCGGCGAGAACCTGAACGACGTCGTCAGCTACGAACTCTACGTCCCCGCCATGGCCGACAAGCTGCCGCAGGTGGAGCCGATCCTGCGCCGCTACCAGGCGCGCGCGGCGGAGGCGGGGGTGGACCAGCTCGGCTACTACGTGCCGCCGCTGGTCTATGGCACCTTCGAGATCCTGTCCCAGGCCGTCACCGCGACCAACGGGCTCGACCAGGACAAGCTGACGGACTTCATCCGCGCCACGACCTTCAAGACCGTCTATGGCGACATCGCCTTCGGCGCGGACGGCGAGTGGAAGGAGCCGCGCATGCTGACCGTGCAGTTCCGCGGCCTGCAAGGGCAGGGGATGGACCAGTTCCGTCGTCCCGACGCGCACGTCATCCTGCACCCCGCCGAGTTCCGCACCGGCACGCTGCGCTACCCCTTCGCCGCCCCCTCCAGCACAGGGACCCGCTGAGCCATGGCCCGCACGGCTATCGTCACCGGCGGCCTGCGCGGCCTGGGCCGCGCCATGGCGCTCGGGCTGCTCGGCACGGGCCACAACGTGGTCGCGGTGGGCCACATCGCGGAGGACGTGGCGGTGATGCAGGGCCTGGCCGGCGATGCCGCGTCGCGGCTCCACTGCATGGTGGCGGACCTGACCGATGCCGCCGCCTGCGACGCCGTGGTGGCCGCGGCGCAGGAGCGCTTCGGCGGGCTCGACATCCTGGTCAACAATGCCGGGCTGACCTTCACCTATATCGACCCCGACCGCTTCCTGAACGGCCCCCGCAAGTTCTGGACCTTGCCCGACGAGGTCGTACAGAACGTCATGGACATCAACTACGTCGCGGCGGATCGGCTGGCGCGGCGGGTGGCGCCGATCATGATCGCGCGCGGCTGGGGGCGCATCATCAACGTCACCACCAAGCTGACGACGATGAACATGAAGGGCGCCGTGCCCTACGGCCCGTCCAAGGCGGCGCTGGAGATGGCGACCGAGGTCTGGGCCAAGGAGATCGCCGGCACCGGCGTGACGGTGAACATCGTCAATCCCGGCGCCGGCGCGAATACGCCCGGCATGTCCGAGGTGATGCGCGAATGGTCCGCCACCGGCAAGGCGGCGAAGCTGGTCGAGCCCGAGGACATGGTCGCGCCGCTGCTCTTCGTCGTCAGCGACGCCGCGAATGCGGTCAACGGCTATCGCTTCGACGCCAATACCTGGTTGCACGACGTGCCGGCGGAGGAGGCGGCGCGCCGCACCGGCCGGCCTGCAGGCTTCGAGATGTATCCGCTCTCCGATCCCTTCGCGGCGAAGGAGGGTTGAGCGCTTGACCCTGCAGCGCCTGCAGCATGTCCTGATCCAGACCACCGATCTCGCCGGCACGGTGCGATGGTGGGAGGAGGTGCTGGGCCTGACGCCGGGCCCGCATCCGGATTTCGGCTTCCCTGTCGCCTGGCTCTACTGCGGGGAGGAGGACGTGCTGCATGTCACGCAGGGCGGCGCCGGCGTCTCCGCCAACCGCCAGGCCTATCTCTCGCAGGAAAGCCAGGCGGAGCGTGGCACCGGCGTGCTCGACCACATCGCCTTCCACGCGACGGATCTGGCCGCCACGGTCGCGCGGCTGAAGGCGCTGGGCGTGCGCTACGCATCCCGCCGTGTCGATGCGCAGGGGCTGTTCCAGCTCTTCCTCTTCGACCCGAACGGCGTGAAGGTGGAGCTGAATTTCGACGGGCAGGAGGCCGACGCTGCTGGCATCCGGCCCGAGGTAATGGCAAGCGAACTGCCCAGATAGGCGGTCCGATGACCGAAGGGCCGCAGGTCTGAATCGGCCCGCCCAACACGAGGATCTCTCCCCATGGACTGGAATCCCCGCCCCCTCGATGCGCATTCCGTGCCCGTGCACCGCCGCGGCAAGGGCGCGCCGCTGGTGCTGATGCACTGCCTCGGCCAGTCGCACCGCTTCTGGGACGTGCTGGAGCCGCTGACCGACCAGTATGAGCTGATCACCTATTCCTATCCCGGCCATGGCGACGCGCCGCTGCCGAACCACCAGTACGGCGTGCCGGAACTGACCGCGCAGCTGCGCGGCATCGCGGAGCGCGAGGGGCTGCACAAATTCCACCTCGGCGGCATCTCGCTCGGCGGCAGCGTGGCGGCGCATTTCGCCGGCACCTACCCGCATATGGTGGACAGGCTGATCCTCGCCGACTGCACGCCGCGCTACGACGAGGAGGCGCGCGCCAACTGGCCCGTGCGCGGCAAGGCGGCGCGGGAGAACGGCGTCGCCTCCCTGGTGCCGATGCTGCTGCAGGTCTTCTTCACCGCGCCGTCGATCGCCGAGAACGGCCCCAACGTGCAGCATGTCCGCCAGGTCTTCGAGGCCTGCAGCGGCGAGGGCTATGGCCTGGCCTGCGAGGCGCTGGCGCATGTCGACGCCTGGCCGCAGGTGGCGAAGATCATCGCGCCGACGCTGGTCATGCTGGGCTCGAACGAGCGGCAGAGCTTTCAGGACGCGGCGGACAAGATGGTGGCAACCATCCCGGGCGCGCGGAAGGTCTTCGTGCCGGAGGCCGGCCATGCCTCGATCCGTGAGCGGCCGGAATTCGCGGTGAAGACGATCCGCGAATTCCTGAGCTGAGTGTCCCTCCCCCGCTGGCGGGGGAGGGTCAGGGTGGGGGTGGCGTCGAAGCGGTGGCACGCTCCACCCCCATCCCCGACCCTTCCCCCGCCAGCGGGGGAAGGGAGTCCTCTCACTTCCCGCGGATGGTGGCGTAGTCCCAGCCGATCCAGCTGCAGAGCCCGCGGCCCATCACCTTCTCCAGCTCCTCGCCCTTCAGCCAGGGCAGTTCCTCGGTGAAGAAGGTCACGCATTGCCGCCAGCTGCACGGCATGCGGGTGATGTCCGTGCCCCAGAAGAAACGGTCCGGGCCGAAGGCGTCGTAGATGCGGTGCAGACCGTCCTTGATGTCGTTGAACGGGTAGGGCTCGATCGAATAGTGCGGTGCGCCGGTCGCCTTCAGCGCGACGTTGGGCAGCTTCGCCATCGCCAGCAGGCTGTCGATGTCGTCGAAGGCGGTCGGCCCCTTGGCGGCGCGCTTGAGGCCGCAATGGTCGATGATCAGCTTCAGGTTGGGGTGCCGCTCCGCGATCTCCCGGAACTTCGGGAAGAAGCGGAAGGCCATGCTGGCCACCGGCAGGCCGTGCTTCTCGGCCACCGGCCAGAGCCAGTCCATCGACCCGTCCATCGGCTTGGCCTGGTCGGCCGCGCCGATCAGCGCGTAGCGCAGGCCAAGCTGGCCGGGCCGCTGCTTCCAGGTCGCCAGCAGCTTCGTGCTCTCCGCCGGCGTGTCGAGCGGCACCTGGCCCAGGATGGCGAAGCGATCCGGATGGTCGCGCACGGCCTGCTCGGCCTGCTCCTGGCAGGCCGGGTCCCAGGAGAGCGGCGGGTGGATCAGCGCGGCGTCGACGCCGGCCTCATCCATCTCTTTGAGGATTTCGTCGGCGGTGAAGGAGGAGACCTTGCGATGCTCCCCGCTGCTGGTGCCGGCGGTCCAGATATGGACCTGGGCGTCGATGATCTTCATGGGGAGATGGTCCTCAAAGCGTCCGGATCTCGACCTTGCGGAAGCGGATCACCCCGCGGTCGTTCGGCACGCCCGCCGCGTCGCGGATGCCGGCGCCGTGCTGCAGTGCGATCCGGCCCGATGCATGCTTGCCGTCGCGCACGCCGTTCACCGTGGTCTGGCCGTTGAAGACGACGGTCAGGGTGTCGCCCTTCGCGGTGATCTCGAAGTTGCTCCAGCGGCCGCCGGCTTTCGGCATGGGATCGACCGCGGCGATGTCGACGATGGCGCCAGTGCCGTATTTCGGCTCGGGCCGCTCGTCCCAGATGTTCACCTCATAGGCGTTGGCGGCGTTGATCGTCGTGGGGTTGGTGCAGCGGATGAAGATGCCGCTGTTCGTCGCCGTATCCGCATAGAACTCCGCGCGCAGCACGAAATCGCCGTAGCTGGCCTGGGAGACGAGCATGCCGCTGCCGCGGTCCGACACGATGGCGCCGTCCTCGACACGCCAGTTGGCGTCGCCGATGCGGTCCCAGCCGGAGAGGTCGCGGCCGTTGAACAACGGCACGAAGGCGGCGGCCTGGGCCAGGGCACGATGCGTTCCCGCGGCCAAGGCCGCGCAGGCGAGCACGAGCGAGCGTCGCAGCATGGTTGGTTCCTCCCGTTCCTTGCCGGCGATGCCGGTCGAGGCAAGCCTAGGACCGTTCCGCGCCGGCTCCAACCTACTCCACGCGGATGCCGGCGTCCGTCACCACGCGCTGCCACTTGGGCACGTCCGACTCCAGCAGCGCCGCCAGCGGCTGCGGCCCGGTCAGCAGCGGCACCGTGCCGGCCGCGGCGAAGCGCGCCTGCACGTCCGGCAGGTCGCGCAAGTTGCCCAGCGTCTCCGCAAGCTTCGCCACGATGGCGGGCGGCAGGCCGCGCGGGCCGGCGATGGCGTACCAGTTCAGCGCGACGTAGCCGGGCACGATCTCCGCGATCGCCGGCGTCTCCGGCAGGGCGGCGATGCGCGTCGGCGTCGCCACGCCCAGCAGGCGCACGCGTCCACCCCTGACATGGGGCAATGTCTCCACCGTGCTGGCGAAGACAATGTCGATCTCCCCGGCATAGAGCGCCGTCATCGCCGGCGCCGCGCCGCGATAGGAGATGTGCGACAGCTCCACCCCCGCGGCGGAGGCGAAGAGCGCGCCCGAGAGATGGTTCGACGACCCCGCACCGCCGCTGCCATAGGTGAGCGTGCCGGGCTTCGCCCGCGCCGCGGCCAGCACGTCGGCCACGCTACGGAACGGCCCCTCCGCCCGCACCACCATCGCCGTCGGCACATCGGCCACCAGGCTCACCGGCGTCATCGCCGTGCGCGGGTCGAGCCCCTGGTTCGGATAGAGCGCCGGGACGCTGGCCAGCGACGCGCTGGTCAGCAGGATCGTCGCGCCATCGGGCGGCGCCTGGATGACGGTGCGGATGCCGATGGAGCCGCCCGCGCCGGGGCGGTTGTCGATGACGAAGGGCTGGCCGAGGCGATCCTTCAGATGCTCCGCCAGCAGGCGGCCGATATTGTCGATCGGCCCGCCGGCGCCGAAGGGGATGACGATGCGCACCGAACGGTCCGGCCAGGCCGGCTGCGCGCGGGACAGGGCCGGCAGGGCCAGCGGCGCGGACAGGAACACGCGGCGTTGCATCGGGATGGTCTCCTCCGTGCGCATTCAAGCGCGGTTGCACGCGCCTGGGAATGCGGGGACAACCCGGGGCAGCGAGGAACGACCCATGTACGAGCAGATCCTGCTGGACACCGGCGCCGATCATCACGGCATCGCCACCGTCACCCTGAACCGCCCCGATCGCCTGAACGCCTGGACGCCGGTGATGGAGCGCGAGGTGCGCGACGCCATGCAGCGCCTGTCCGCCGACGACACGGTGCGCGGCATCATCCTGACCGGCGCGGGCCGCGGCTTCTGCGCCGGCGCCGATCTCGGCCAGCGCAAGCCGGGCGAGCCCTATCCGGCCTGGCCCGAGGGTGGCATCGGCGACGACGCCGATCCGAATTTCACCCAGCGCTACACCTACCTCGCCGGCGTGCCGAAGCCCGTCGTCGCCGCGATCAACGGCGCCGTCGCGGGCGTCGGGCTGGCACTGACGCTGTTTGCCGATTTCCGCTTCATGGCGGCGGGCGCGAAGCTGTCCGCCAGCTTCGCCCGGCGCGGCCTGATCGCGGAGCACTGCACCGCCTGGACCCTGCCGAAGCTGATCGGGCCGATGAACGCGATGGACCTGCTGCTCTCGGGCCGGACGATCCTGGCGGAGGAGGCGGCGACGATGGGCCTCGTGCGCCTGCTGCCGGCGGAGGGGTTCCTCGATGCCGCGCGTGCCGCGACGCAGGACCTGATCGGCGCCTCCTCACCGCGCTCGATGCGCGTCATCAAGCGCCAGGTGTGGGAGGGCTTCTTCCAGGACCTCGCCACCGCCTCGCGCGAGGCGACCGCCGCGCAGGCCGCGAGCCGCGAGAGCGCCGACTACCGCGAGGGCATCACTGCCTTCCAGGAGAAGCGCGCGCCGGTCTTCACGGGGCGCTGAGGCGATGCTGCGACGCTCCCTGCTGGCTGCCCTGGCGCTACCCACCCCCGGCTTCGCGCAGACCGCCTGGCCGACGCGGCCGATCCGGATCATCGTGCCCTTTGCGCCGGGCGGGTCGGGCGACATCACGGCGCGCCTGATCGGCGCCTATATCGAGGCCCGCGCCGGGCAGCCCGTGGTGGTCGAGACACGGCCCGGCGCCAACGGCGTCGTCGGCATCCTCGCCGCGAAGCAGGCGCCGGCGGATGGCCACACGCTGGTCGTCGCCACCACCAGCACCCATGCCGCCAACGCCGCGACGATGAAGAACCCGGGCTACGATCCGGAGAAGGACTTCGTCACGGTGGGCCTCTACCTCTCGAACGGCAGCTACCTGGTGGTGCGGCCGGAGGCACCGTACCGGACCGTGCAGGACATCGTCGATGCAGCGCGCGCGAAGCCGGGGCAGGTGACCTACGGGCATTTCAACGCGTCCTCGCAGGTGCCTGGCGCGCTGCTTGGCGTGATGGCGGGGGTGGAGATGCAGGGCGTGCCCTATCGCGCCATCGGCACCGCCTTCGCCGACCTGATGGCGGGACGGCTGGACCTGATCTTCGTCGATACCACGGCCGGCGATGCCTTCCTGCGCCAGGGCCAGGTCCGCGCGCTGGCCGTGACGCGCGACGGGCGCTGGAGCCGCTTCCCGGACCTGCCGGCGCTGAACGAGACCTGGCCGGATTTCGTGCTGACCGGCTTCCTCGGCCTCGCGGTGCCCGCGGGCACGCCGGCCGGGGCGACGCAGCGCCTGAATGTGCTGATCAACGAGGCGATCCTGAGCGAGCCCGTGAAGTCGCGCTTGCTGGAATTCGGCTTCGACCCGCGGCCTATGACGCTGGGCGAGATCGCCGCGACGCTGCGCGAGGAGCGCGCGAAATGGGCGCGCTTCGTCAGGATGGCGGGGATCGAGCCGGAGTAGCCTCCCTCCCCCGCTGGCGGGGGAGGGCTCGGGTGGGGGTGGCGGTGCCGCAGCGTCCAGGCCACCCCCATCCCCGGCCCTTCCCCCGCCAGCGGGGGAAGGGGGTCAGAGGAAGTTTCGCAGCGGCGTCGCGATATCCGCAAGCGCCGCGGCGTCGAGCGCCTTGCCGCCCGCGATCAGCCGTCGGCAGGGGGTGGCGTCCCGCCCGTTGTTGATCAGCACTGCGCCGCGCGCGCGGCCCTGGTCGTCCAGCGCGATCGCAGTGAGCTTCTCGCCCTCGGCGCGCTCCACCAGCCGGTAGGCCGGATCCGGGTCGCCGAGCACCTGCAGGTTCCAGTGAAACTGGTCGGTCCAGTGCCACGGGATCTCGTCATAGGGCGCGTCCTCGCCGGCGATGGCGCGGGCGACCGCGACGGGCTGGTTCTGCGCGACCTGCCACGCCTCGAGCCGCATGGGCCGCGCATCCCAGAAGGCGTGTGGCAGGCGCGCGACCTCGCCGGCGGCGTAGATGCCGGGGATGCCGGTGCGGCCCTGCGCGTCGGTGAGGATGCCGTCCTGCACGGCGATGCCGGCGGCTTCGGCCAGCGCCGTGTTCGGTACGCCGCCGATGCCGACGACGACGAGGTCGGCGGCGATGCGCGCCTCCCCGGCCTGCAGCAGCAGCGCGCCATCCGCGGGCTCGATCGCCGTCAGCGCACAGCCGAGATGCAGGGCGACGCCCTTGTCCCGGTGCAGCGCGGCGAAGCGGTCGCTGATCGCGGGCGTCACACAGCGCGCCATCAGCCGGTCCGCGGCTTCCAGCACATGGACCTCGCAGCCGAGCTGCCGGGCGGAGGCCGCGACCTCGAGCCCGATCAGCCCGCCGCCCACCACCGCGAGACGCGGCCGCGTGGCGAGGCGGGCCTTCAGCGCCTCCGCATCCGCCATGGTGCGCAGCGTCATCACGCGCGGGTCGTCGGCGCCCGGGATGCGCAGCCGCCGCGCGGTCGCGCCGGTGGCGAGAACCAGTTGGTCCCAGCCGATCCGCTCGCCCGCTTCCGTCACCACCTGCCTCGCGGCGACGTCGATGGCCGCGGCGCGCGTGTTCAGCCGCAGGTCGATCCGCTTCTCGGCGTAGAATTCCGGCGCGCGGACGAAGAGGCCGTTGCCGGGGTCCGTGCCCAGCAGCACCGCCTTCGACAGCGGCGGCCGGTCATAGGGCGGGTGCGGCTCCTCGCCGAGCAGGATGATCGTGGCCTCCGCGTCCCGCTCCCGCAGCGCCTCCGCGCAACGCCGGCCCGCCTGGCCGGCGCCAATGATCACAACGCGCGTCACTCAGACCTGCACGTAGACCGCGCCGCCTTCGACCTTGGTGGGATAGGTCGCCACCGGCACCTCCGCCGGCTCGTTCAGCGCCTTGCCGGTGCGGATATCGAAGCAGGCCTGGTGCAGCGGGCATTCCAGCTTGCCCTCCTCGCAGAAGCCCTCGGACAGCAGCGCGTATTCATGGGTGCAGACGTCGTTCACGGCGAAGATGCCGTCGTCGAGCCGCACCACGGCGATCTGCACCTCGCCGATGCGGAGGCCGAGCGGGGTGTCGAGCTTCAGTTCGGCCTCGTCGGCCACGCGGTGCCAGGTTGCCATGCTGTCAGTGCCTCTCAGAGATCGACGAGGATGTACTGGTCTTCGACGGTGACGGGAAAGGTCTCCGCGACGAAGGGGCCCTTCGCAAGCTCCTCTCCCGGAGCGACGGTGACGGCATAGGTGCGGGCGCGGATGCTGTCCGGGTCGGTGTAGGACTGGCCG
>JAIYAI010000686.1 GCA_027489135.1 Acetobacteraceae bacterium | reverse complement strand
GATCAGGAAACCAAGGCGGGTTGTGTTCGCCGCGGCATGGTGCGCGACGCCGAAGCCGTCGGCCGAGGAGGCGTAGTAGCCGACGAGGACGCGGTCGAAGCCCGCTTCCTCGTGCACGCGCGCGAAATCGGCGATGAAGCGCGGTGCGATGCCGCCCGCGATGACGTGCAGCGCGGTGCCTTGCGGGGGCGCGACGCCGATCATGCCGGTGACGGTGACGGGCATCGCGTGGTCCCCCTCTGGCGCTACGGGATGGGCGCGCGGGTGATGCGCGAGAGCGGCTCAACCACCTCGCGGTAGGTCGCCTCGATCCCGGTGATGCCGATGCGGCCGAGGCGCTCGGCGTGCTTCCGGTGATAGGCTTCCGCCGCCGCACGCGTCGCGAAGAGGTAGGCGCCGCCGGCGCGCTTCTCGGCCGCGCTGGCGGTCCAGATCTTCCAGAGCAGGCCGGGCTCCGTGGCGATGTCCTCGGCCAGGGCGTGCATCTGCGCGGCCTGCTCCGGCCCGCCGGGAGGGCGGGCCGGGAAGTCGAAGATCAGCAGTGTCGGTGCTTCAACCGCCATAGGCCACGGTGCGCTGCGTCTGCTCGCCGAGGCCGGCGATGCCGAGGCGCATGGTCTGGCCCGCCTTCAGGAACACCGGCGTCGGCTTCTTGCCGAGACCCACGCCCGGCGGCGTGCCGGTGAAGATCACGTCGCCGGGATGCAGCGTGATGCACTGGCTGACATAGGCGATCAGCGTCTTCACGCCGAAGATCATGGTGCGCGTGTTGCCGTCCTGCTGCCGCACGCCGTCCACGTCGGTGAACATCGCCAGGTTCTGCGGATCCGGCACCTCGTCCTTGGTGACGAGCCAGGGGCCGACCGGGCCGAAGGTGTCGAAGCCCTTGCCCTTGTCCCAGGTCATGCCGCGCTCGGACTGCCATTCGCGCTCCGAGACGTCGTTGCCCACGGCATAGCCGGCGACGTGGTCGAGGGCCTTGTCCTCGGTCACGTATTTCGCCTTCGTGCCGATGATGATGCAGAGCTCGCATTCCCAGTCGGTCTTCTTGGAATCCCGCGGGATCATCACGTCGTCGTTCGGGCCCTGCAGCGCGCCGAGCGACTTCAGGAAGACGATCGGCTCCTTCGGCACGGGCGCGCCGGTCTCGGCCGCGTGGTCGGCATAGTTCAGGCCGATGCAGACCAGGTTCTTCATGCCCGTCACCGGCGGGCCGATGCGCGGCGTGCCGGTGACGGCGGGCAGCGAGGCGGGGTCGAGCGCCGCGAGGCGCGCGAGGCCGGCGGGGGAGAGCACATCGCCGGCGAGGTCCGGGATCACGCCGGAGAGGTCGCGGATCGTGCCCGCGGCATCGAGCATGCCCGGCTTTTCCTGGCCCGCGGGGCCGTAGCGCAGAAGCTTCATGGGTGGGTCCTCCTTGTAGTCGCGCCGGCGCGCAGCCGCCACACCAACCCTACGCGCCGGCGCGAAGAGTCAGGCGTTTCCTAGAGCATCCAGCCGCCGTCGACGATGATGCCCTGGCCGGTGACGAAGCGGCTCTCGTCCGAGCTGAGATAGACGACGAGGTTGGCTATCTCCTCGGCCGAGGCGAGGCGGCCCATGGGCTGGCGCGCGACGAAGGCGGCCATCGCGGCGTCCTTGCCGCCGGCCGCGGCGGCGTTCGCCGCGACGCGCTCATGCAGCGACGGCGTCTCCACCGTGCCGGGGCAGATCGTGTTGCAGCGGATGCCCTGGCCCACATACTCGGTGGCGATCGACTTCATCAGCCCCAGCACCGCGCCCTTGGAGGTGCCGTAGACGAAGCGGTTCGCCACGCCCTTCAGGGAGGAACAGGCCGATCCCATGATGACGATGCTGCCGCCCCCGCGCGCGACCATGCCGGGGATGGTGGCGCCGATCAGCTTCCACATGGACCGGACGTTCAGCGCGAAGGCGAAGTCCCACTCCTCGTCCGTGCAGGTCAGGATGGTGTTCTGGTGCACGTAACCGGCGCAGGAGAAGAGCACGTCGATCGCGCCGGCATCCGCCACGGCCTGCTTCACCGCCGCGTCGTCCAGCACGTCGAGCGCCTGGATGGTGAGCCCCGGCGTGCCGCGCAGGCTTTCCAGCTTCCCCGCATCCTTGTCGGTGGCGATGACCGTGCCGCCTTCCTGCGCCATGGCGATGGCGGCGGCCCGGCCCATGCCCTGGCCGGCGGCCGTCACGAAGCATCGCTTTCCCTGCAGCCTGCCAGCCATGCCGTATTTCCCCCTCGAATGTCCGCTTCATCTCCACCGGTCCGCGGCGGCCGTCAACGGGCCCGCTCACGCCCCCGCGAGTGGCGGGGTGGAGAGGAAGGCGTGGGCGGCGTGCCAGAACTGGGCGCGGTTGATCCCGAAGGTCAGGGAATGCGCGGCGTGGGAGAGCACGCGGAACTCCCGGTCGCCGTTCGGCAGACGGTCGAAGAAGTCCTGGAGGTCGGCCATGGTTGCGATGCCGTCATGCTCGCCGCGGATCAGCAGCACCGGAGCCTTGACCTGCGCCGGATCGACCAGCGGCAGCCTCGTCGTCATGTCGAGATAGGTGCCCGTTGGCGTGGTATTGCCATAGGCCATCTCGGCATCCGCGAGCGCGTCGGCGACGGCCATGTCCGCCATGCCGGTGCCGTCGCGGGTGAAGATGCTGCGCACCATGGCCCGGTCGCGGGGGCGGCGGTTCTGGCTGCGGTAGAGTTCGACGTTGCGGGCACGCTGGATCAGCGTCGGCGCGTCCCTGCCGGTCCAGGTGAAGGCGGCCAGCACCAGGCGATCCACCCGCTCCGGCCGCCGCATGGCGAAGACCCCGGCGCGGAGCGCGCCGGAGGAGGTGCCGAGCATGTGCCAGCGCTCCGCCCCCGTCTCCCGCGCCACGATGGGGGCGGCCGCTTCGAGGTCGTCGGCGCCGCTGGCGACGTCCGAGTTGCTGTCGGTGCGGCTGGAGCGCCCGTAATTCTCGTGGTCCATCGTCCAGACGTCGTAGCCGAGCCGGGCGAAGACATTCATCAGCGAGTATTCGCCGCGACTGCCGGGGACGGTCAGGTCGAAGCTGCTGACGCCGGAATTGCTCGAGCCGTGCACGAGGAAGAGCACGGGGCGGCGCGCCTCGCCCAGGGACGGCGCGCCGAGGCGCTTGCGCCAGAGGTAGAGGCGCACGGGACCCTTCTCGGCCCAGTACTCGGCCGACCAGATCGCCGGCTGTGGCTGGGCTGCGGCGGGCTTGGCGGCCAGGGCGGCCAGGGCGGCAGCGGCAGTGAAGACCACGCGTCTCGATGCCATGACGGTCTCCTCCCCGCGCGATCGCGCCTCAGTGGTTGTGCCGGCTCTCGCCCCGCGTCTCCAGGATGTTCACGTACAGCGTCGCGGGTTCCAGGCAGCCGCCGGTGCCGAGCTGCCCGACCATGCTGCGCTGGATCTCCTCCCAGGGCGTCTTGTTCGGCAGAGCCGGCGGGTTCCAGGCGGCGCGGCGCGCTGCAAGCTCGGCCTCCGGGACCAGCAGGTCCACCTTGCGGGTATTCAGGTCGATGCGGATCGGATCGCCCGACTTCAGCAATGCAAGCCCGCCGCCGACCGCCGCCTCGGGCGAGACGTTCAGGATGGAGGGGCTGCCGGAGGTGCCGCT
>JAIYAI010000788.1 GCA_027489135.1 Acetobacteraceae bacterium | reverse complement strand
AGCCGCTGCGAGCCGCTGCGGATCATCATCAAGGGGATCATGGCCGTGGCGGGGGTGAGCATGCTGCTCGCCCTCGGGCTGCTCGCGCATGTCGACGACGGCCGCCGCGCGGCGCAGCAACTGGCCCAGGTGAAGGAGGAGCTGCGGACGACCTTCGCCGAGATCGAGGTGCTGCCCGACAAGGCCTGGACGCCCACCGCAGCGCCGAGCCTGGTGCCGCTGCCCGATGCCGGCGACGCGGCGCTACCCCTGTGCCCGGTCGTCGCCAGTCCGGCATCCCTCAACGATCCCTGGGAGGGGCGCCCCGAGCAGGGCCCGCCGCGCTGGCGGATGCCCGCCGCGGGGCCGGATGGTGCGCGGGCCAAGGCCCTCTGCAGCCGGCTGTGGGAGGCGGCGATGCGCGAACAGCTGGTCTTCCTGCGGCTGCAGAGCTGGAATTGCCGCAACTACCTGATACTCGAGCTAGGCTTCCTGCGCGGTGGCGGCTGCGGCCTGCCGCCCGGCACCCCGCCGGGGCTGAAGGGCCTGATCGACGATCGCGACTGGGACCGGACGGAGATGCGCACCACGGCGGCGATCTCCATGCTGACGGGCTTCGTGCTGCCGCTGCTGATGGGCTGCATCGGCGGCTGCGCCTATGTGCTGCGCCGGCTCGACCAGAAGCTGTCGGAATCGACGCTGGAGGTGCGCGACGGCTGGCACGCGGGGCTGCGCGTGCTGCTGGCGACGATGATGGGGGGGCTGCTGGGCGCGGTCTGGAGCGGCGACCAGCAGGTGCAGCTCGGCGGCTATGCGCTCTCCCTCGCGGCGGTCGCCTTCTTCGTCGGCTTCGCGCTGGAGGCGGTGTTCACAGTGATCGAGGCGATGGTGGAAGGCGTGGCCGGCAAGCTGCGCGCGCCGCCGGCGGCCTCGACCGTGGTGGTGCAGGCGCCGCGGGTGCCGCCGGCGCCGGCGGTACCGGAGCGCGAGCGGGTCACGCCGCCGGCGCCCGTGGCGCTGCGCCCGGCCGAATAGGCGCCCGGCGGCTCATCCAGGGGCCACCGCCGAGCGCCGGCCCCTCGCGGCAAGGCAGCGGGAAGCATCCCGTCATCATGCCAGCGGCCCGGTTCCCTGACCGTGCCGAGGCGCCGAATGGCGCCCGCCGGTCATGCGACAGAATGCGCCCCGCATGACGCCGCGAAGCCAAGCAAACCGGGGGTTTGCGCGTTACGCCGCAGGCGTGGTCCTCGTCCAATACGTCCGAGGGGCCCTCGACGTTGCAAGGTGCAGGGCCGTTGATGTGCGGGGTGAGAAACCATGAATAACTCGTAATGCGTGCTATGAGACAATCTCTTGCAACCATAAGGCGCGAAAGATAGTCTCAATACACGAACAACATTGCATCGGGATGGACGGTGATCCTGCATCGCCTTGCGCCGGAGGCGCCAAGCCTGGCCGGCACCGTCGGGCCCGCCTTCCGGACCCTCATCGGGCACCCTGCGGACCAGGACCCGGATGAGCCCTGGTCCCGGCTGACGATGATCGTCGGCGGACCGCGTTCGGGGTCGACCTGGCTCGCCAAGATCTTCGACAGCCATCCTGCAACGCTGTATCGGCACGAACCCGATACCGTGCGTCGCCATGCCGGCCTGCCGCTCTTCGTTGCGCCGGACCAGGCCCGCGGCCATGCCGCGGAAGCGCGCCGCTGGGTCGAGCAGCTGCTCGACACCCGCAGCCTGAAGGTCGCGGGATCGCTGCCCTTCTTCCGCAAGGACTACCTGCCCTGGCCGGCCGTCCTGGCGCGTCGCGGCGGCGGCTACGGGTTGCGCCTCCTCGAGCGCGTGCCCGGCCCGGCCCGGCAGGTCGCGCGCCAGGTGCCGCTGCCCGATTTCGTGGACTGGCGCCGTCGCGACGATGTCCGTCTCGTCCTGAAGTCGGTGAGCGCCCGGGGGCGGGTGGGCATGCTCGCCCGGGCCCTGCCCGGCAGCAGCGTGATCTTCATCCTGCGCCACCCCTGCGGCAGCATCGGCTCCGAACTGCGGGGCGATGCCGAGGGGCTGTTCGAGCGCCGCTGGGATGCCTCGGACGTGCTGCGCAACCCCCTCGCCGCGGATTACGGTCTCGATGCGGCGCGGCTGCGCGCCATGCCGGCGCTCGAACAGCGCAGCTGGAACTGGGTGCTGGCGAACGAGCTGGCGCTGCGGTCGCTGGCGCTGCTGCCGCGGGCGCGGATGGTCCGCTACCAGGATCTCTGCGCCCGGCCCGAGGAGACGGCCCGCGCGCTCTTCGCCTTCTCCGGGCTCGATTGGAATCCGCAGAGCGCGGCCTTCATCCGCCGCAGCACCACGCACCGGGGGCCTTCGCGCTACTACGGCGTGTACCGGGACACGCCGGCCATGGCGGAGCGCTGGCGCAGCACGATGCCGCGGGAGATGCAGGAGCGCATCATGGCCGTGGTCGCGCGGTCTTCCCTGGCATCCCTCTTCCCCGAGCCCGGGCTCGCGTGAGCGGCGGCGCGGGTCAGCGCGCGGGGATCAGCACCACGCGCCGCCCGTCGACGCCGAGGGCGAGCCGGCCAGCCTTGAGCGCCAGCGCGCTTTCGCCAAAGACCGTGCGCCGCCAGCCCTGAAGCATCGGGATGTCCGGGTGCGGATCGCCGGCGAAGCGCTCGAGGTCGTCGCTGCTGGCCAGCAGCTTGGGGGCGACGCCATGCTCCTCGGACCGCGCGGCGAGCAGCACCTTCAGCAGCGCGATGAGGGCGGGGGAGGCGGGCGGGCCGCGGCGCTGCTCGACCGGTGCCTCCGGCAGGGCGTCCTCCGGCAGCGCCTTGGCGGCGGCGATGGCGGCGAGCAGCCCTGTGCCGCTCTTGCCTTTCGCAAAGCCCTCCGAGATCCCGCGAGCACGCGCCAGCTCCGCTACCGTCTCCGGCGCGGTCGCCGCGATCTCCAGCAGGGTCTCGTCCTTCACCAGGCGCTGGCGCGGGATGTTGACGCGCTGCGCCTCGCGTTCCCGCCAGGCGGCCAGCGCGCGCAACAGGCCAAGGAAGCGGCGGTTGTGGGTCCGGGGCCGCATCCGCTCCCACACGTGGTCGGGGTCGACGCGGTAGGTCGAGGGCTCGGCCAGCGCGGCCATCTCCTCGGCCACCCAGGCGGTGCGGCCCTCGCGCTCCAGGCGCTCGGTCAGGGCGCCGTAGATCTTCCGCAGATGCGTCACGTCGGCGGCGGCATAGGCGATCTGGCTGGCCGAGAGCGGCCGCGCCGACCAGTCCGAGAAGCGATGTGCCTTGTCGATGCCCACCCCGGCGAGCGACCGGCAGAGCTGGTCGTAGCTGACCTGGTCGCCGAAGCCCGCGACCATGGCGGCGATCTGGGTATCGTATATCGGCGTCGGCACGGCGCCGAACTTCAGCAGGAAGATCTCCACATCCTGCCGCGCGGCGTGGAAGACTTTCATGACCGCCGGGTTGGCCAGCAGGACGCCGAGCGGGGCGAGGTCGAGGTCCGGCGCCTGGGCATCGATCACCGCACTGTCGGCCATGCCGCCAAGCTGCACCACGCAGAGTTCGGGCCAGTAGGTCCGCTCCCGCATGAATTCGGTGTCCACCGTCACGAAGGACTCGGCACGGAGCCGGGTGCACAGCGCGGTGAGGGTCTCGGTATCCGTGATCAGGTCCGGCGCCGCGT
>JAIYAI010000582.1 GCA_027489135.1 Acetobacteraceae bacterium | reverse complement strand
TCAGTTCTGCGACGGCGATGGAGGGATGCGTGTCGTTGAGCTGGATCGCCACCTTGTCCGGCAGAAGGCGGATCTCGCCGTGCTGGCGCACGTGTCGGCGCACGAGGTCCTGCAGCGAGGCGGAGACGAAGAAGTATTCCTGCCGCAGGCGCAGCTCCTGCCCCGCGGGCGTCGCGTCGCTGGGATAGAGCACCTTCGAGATCGACTCGGCGCGGACGCGGTCGGCCAGCGCGCCGAGATGGTCGCCCTGGTTGAAGGCATCGAGGCGCAGCGCGTCCGGCGCGCGCGCCGACCACAGGCGCAGCGTGTTGACGTGGCGGCCGCGCCAGCCGGGGACCGGCGTGTCGTAGGCGACGGCCTGGATGGTCTCGGCCGGCTTCCAGGTGTGGCGTGCGGGTCCGTCCTCCACCTCCGTCGTCTCGACGAAGCCGCCGAAGCCGACCGGATAGTCCACCTCCGGTCGCTCGAACTCCCACGGATTGCCGAAGGACAGCCAGGTCTCGGGGAACTCCTGCTGCCAGCCGTCCTTGATGACCTGGCGGAACAGGCCGTGGTCGTAGCGGATGCCGTAGCCGTAGGCGGCGATGGAGAGCGTCGACATGCTCTCCATGAAGCAGGCGGCGAGGCGGCCGAGGCCGCCATTGCCGAGCGCGGCGTCCGGCTCGATCTGGCGCAGCTCCTCGAAGTCGACGCCGAGCTCGGCCAGCGCCTCGCGCACGGGGGCGGTGAGGTTCATCTGGGTCAGCGCGTCGGCCAGCAGCCGGCCGATGAGGAACTCCAGCGAGAGGTAATAGACCCGCTTCGACTTCGCGGCGTAGGTCGCCTGGGTCGAGGCCATCCAGCGCTCGACGATCCGGTCGCGCACCGCGAGCACGGTAGCGACGAACCAGTCGCGCTTGCTGGCCACCACCGGGTTCTTGCCGACGGCATAGGTGAGCTTGGCCAGGATGGCGTCGCGAACCACGTCCGAATCGACCAGCGGCAGCGGTGCCGGGCCCGGTCCCTGCAAGGGAGGCTTCTGCTGGAGCGTCATGGAGACCTCTCGTCGACCCGAGGATGGGCTCGCCGCCGGGCCCGCGCAGGGTCCCACCGACTGCCCGAAAGTTCAATGCGGCGAGAGGAAAGTCAATAATTAAATCCAGTGGAATTATTTATTGACCGTCCGCGCGCGCCGCGGCAGTGTGCGCCACAGGGAGTTAACGTCACGATGGACGGACCGCGCGCCACGGATCTCGCCGACCTCCCCCGGGCCGAACGCGGCAGCCGGGGCTCGAATCAGGCCGGCGTGCGGCTCTACAACGAGCGGCTGGTGCTGTCGCTCGTGCGCCGGCACGGGCCGCTTCCCAAGGCCGAGATCGCCCGGCTCACCGGCCTCTCGGCCATGACCACGACCACGATCATGAACCGGCTGGAGACGGACGGGCTGCTGATCCGCCGAGAAAAGACGCGCGGGCGCGTCGGCCAGCCCTCGATTCCCTACGGCCTCAACCCGGACGGCGCCTTCGCGCTGGGGCTCAAGGTCGGCCGGCGCAGCTCCGACCTCATGCTCGTCGACTTCGCCGGGCGGGTCCGCGCCTGCGAGCGCATCGCGCATGCCTATCCCGATCCAGCCCGCGTCCTCGGCTGGTTCGACGAGGCGCGCGTCGCCGTGACGGCGGCGCTGCCGGCGGGGCATTCGGCGCGGATCGTCGGCGCGGGCGTCGCCTCGCCCTTCGAGCTGTGGAACTGGGACGACGAGATGGAGGCCTCGCCGCGCATCATGGCGGCCTGGCACGGCTGCGACCTGCGGGCCGAGATCGCCGGCCGCAGCGGACTGCCGACCTTCCAGTGCAACGACGCGACGGCTGCCTGCGCCGCCGAACTGATGATCGGCAATGGCGGGCGGCACCGGGATTTCGTGTACTGCTTCCTCGGCTCCTTCGTCGGCGGCGGCCTGGTGCTCAACCACACGCTCTATCCCGGCCGCACCGGCAATGCCGGCGCGATCGGCGCGATGCCGGTAGCGCGGCTGGCCCCGGACGGGACGATCGCCCGCCCGCAACTCATCCGGCAGGCCTCGCTCTACCTTCTGGAGCAGCGCCTGCGCGAGGCCGGGCGCGATCCTTCGGCCGTCTGGCGCACGCCCTATCGCTGGGACGACCTCGGCCCACTGCTCGACGCCTGGATCGACGACACGGCGGCGGCGCTGGCGCCCGCGCTGGTAGCGTGCACGGCGGTCATCGACGTCGAGGCAATCATCATCGACGGCGCCTGCCCGCCGCATGTGCGCCGACGGATCGTGGAACGCGTCGGCGAGGAGGCCGCCGGGCTGGACCGGCGCGGGCTGTCGCCGGTGCGCTTCGTCGAGGGCGCCGTGGGCCACGACGCGCGCGCGGTGGGGGCTGCCATGTTGCCGCTGATGGCCGGCTTCGCGCCGGACCGCGAGGTGCTGTTCAAGGAAGGGGACGGACGGTCATGATCCTGGTGTGCGGGGAGGCGCTGGTCGACGTGTTCGTCGGTGATCCCGAAAGCCCGGCGGCGACGGCGCTGCCGGCGGAGATCGTCGCCGGCGGCTCGCCGTTCAACGTGGCGCTCGGCCTGGCGCGGCTCGGCGCGCCGGCGGCGTTCCTCGGCGGCCTGTCGGGCGACCGCTTCGGCGAGCTGTTGCGGGGTATCCTGTCGCGGGAGGGAGTCGACCTCTCGCTCGCCCCCGTGAAGGCGAACCCGACGACGATGAGCATCGTCGCGCGCGGCGCCGACGGGCAGCCGCGCTACGCCTTCTACGGCGCCGACGCGGCCGACCGCGTGTTCGCGACAGCCGACCTGCCGGCCGTGCTGGTCGACGACGTGCGCTGCATCACGATGGGCTCCTACACGCTGGCGGTGGAGCCGGTCGGCGAGGCCTACCTGGCGCTCGCGGAGCGCGAGGCGGGACGGCGCGTGATCAGCATCGACCCCAACCTGCGCCCCTCCATCATCGGCGACCTCGACCGCTGGGCGACGCGCTTCGACCGGTTCGCCGCCACGGCGTCCATCGTCAAGGCGAGCGACGAGGACATCGCCATCGCCTATGGCGGCCGCCTTGCCGTCGCCGAGGCCGCGGCGCGCTGGCAGGCCGCCGGCGCAGGGCTGGTCGTGGTGACGTGCGGCGCGCAGGGCGCCATCGCCTTTCCGCGCGCCGGCGAGCCGCTGGAGGTTCCCGGGCGCAGCGTCGCGGTGGTGGACACGGTGGGCGCCGGCGACACCTTCCACGCCGCGCTGCTGGCGAACCTCGACGCGACCGGATCGCTGACCCCCGACCGCCTCGCCCCACTTTCCCGGGACCGCCTCGGCGAAGCCCTGACCTACGCCGCCGCCGCCGCCGCGATCACCTGCTCGCGGCGCGGCGCCGACCTCCCCCGCGCCGCCGAAGTGGCCGCGGTCCTCGCCCCGAAGGAGCGCCCATGAGCTCGCGCATCATCACCGTCGAACCCTTCGACATGGTCGTCTTCGGCGCCACCGGCGACCTGTCGGCGCGCAAGCTGATCCCGGCGCTGTATCGCCGCGACGTCGCCGGACAGATCCCCGCCGAGGCGCGCATCATCGGCGTCTCCCGGCGTCTGCCGGCCGAAGGTTCTTTCGAGGCGTCGGTGCGCACGAGCCTCGCCCAGCACGTGCCGGACGAGGAGCTCACCGACGAGCACATCGCCCGGTTCCTCGCCAGGCTCGCCTTCGTCACCCTCGACGTCACCGGCGAGGCGGGATGGGGCGACCTCGCGGCCCTGCTCGCGCAGCACCCCGCACGCATCCGCGCCTTCTACCTCGCCGTCGGCCCGGACCTGTTCGGCGCAATCTGCGAGCGCATCGGCCGCCACGGGATGGTGACGCCGGAGACGCGCGTCGTGGTGGAGAAGCCCGTCGGCAAGGACGGCGCGAGCGCGCGGGCAGTCAACGACGCCGTCGGCCGGGTCTTCAGCGAGCGGCAGATCTTCCGCATCGACCACTATCTCGGCAAGGAGACGGTGCAGAACCTGATGGCGCTGCGCTTCGCCAACGCCCTGTTCGAGCCGGTCTGGAACGCCGCCCATATCGACCATGTGCAGATCACCGTGGCCGAGACGCTCGGCGTGCAGGGGCGCGCGGGCTACTACGACACGTCGGGCGCGCTGCGCGACATGGTGCAGAACCACATGCTCCAGCTGCTCTGCCTCGTCGCGATGGAGCCGCCGACCTCGCTCGACGCGGACGCCGTGCGCGACGAGAAGCTGAAGGTTCTGAAATCCCTGAAGCCCATCTCCATCGCCGGCGCGGACCACCTGACGGTGCGCGGCCAGTACCGTGCCGGGGCCTCGGCAGGAGGGGCGGTGCGCGGGTACCTGGAGGAGCTGGAGCGCGACGACAGCACCACGGAGACCTTCGTCGCCATCAAGGCCGAGGTGGAGAACTGGCGCTGGGCGGGCGTGCCCTTCTACCTGCGGACGGGCAAGCGGCTGGCGACGCGGCTCTCGGAGATCGTCGTGTCGTTCCGGCCGATCCCGCACTCGATCTTCCCGGGCTCCGCGGGGGCGGTGCACAGCAACCGCCTCGTCATGCGCCTGCAGCCCGACGAGGGCGTGCGGCTGTGGCTGATGATCAAGGACCCCGGCCCGGGCGGGATGCGCCTGCAGCACGTGCCGCTCGACATGACCTTCGCCGACGCCTTCGGCGTGAAGGCGCCGGATGCGTACGAGCGGCTGCTCATGGACGTGGTGCGCGGTACGCAGACCCTGTTCATGCGCCGCGATGAGGTTGATGCGGCCTGGGCCTGGGTCGATCCGATCCTCGAGGCCTGGAAGGCGTCCAGCCAGGCGCCGAAGCCCTACACGGCCGGCACCTGGGGGCCGTCGGCCGCGGTCGGGCTGATCGAGCGCGACGGCCGGACCTGGCAGGACGACGGATACTGAAGCCGCCGCGGCCCGGCCGCGGACCCCGATCCGGCGCCACGGGCGCGAAGGAGATTGCGATGACCCTCCATTCCACCATCGAGGCGGTGACGCGGCGTATCGTCGAGCGCAGCCGTCCGGCGCGGACGCTCTATCTCGACCGCATCGCGCGCGCGGCGCAGAGCCAGCCGGCACGGCGGCGGCTCGGCTGCACGAACCTGGCGCATGCCTTTGCAGCGGCCGGCAGCGAAGACAAGCCGGCGTTGCGTGCCGT
>JAIYAI010000062.1 GCA_027489135.1 Acetobacteraceae bacterium | reverse complement strand
GCACGCCCATCGCGTCCAGGTTCTCGATGGAGCAGATGATGATGCAGTTGTCCGCGCGGTCGCGGACCACCTCCATCTCGTACTCCTTCCATCCGAGCACGCTCTCCTCGATCAGCACCTCGGTGGTCATGGAGGCTGCGAGGCCGGAGGAGACGATCTGCTCGAACTCCTCGCGGTTGTAGGCGATGCCGCCGCCGGTGCCGGCGAGCGTGAAGCTGGGGCGAATGATGGCGGGCAGGCCGACGAACTCCAGACCCTCCAGCGCCGCCCAGGCTTCGGCCATGCTGTGGGCGATGCCGCTCTTCGGGCTCTCGATGCCGATCTTCGCCATGGCGTCGCGGAACTTCAGCCGGTCCTCGGCCTTGTCGATCACCTCGGCCTTGGCGCCGATCAGCTCGCAGCCGTACTTCGCCAGGATTCCGGCCTCGGCGAGCTTGAGCGACGTGTTCAGCGCGGTCTGGCCGCCCATGGTGGGCAGCAGCGCGTCGGGGCGCTCCTTGGCGATGATCTTCTCGACGATCTCGACCGTGATCGGCTCGATATAGGTCGCATCCGCCAGGCCCGGATCGGTCATGATCGTCGCCGGATTGGAGTTCACCAGGATCACCCGGTAGCCCTCCGCCCGCAGCGCCTTGCAGGCCTGGGCGCCGGAATAGTCGAACTCGCAGGCCTGGCCGATGACGATCGGGCCCGCGCCGATGATCAGGATGGACTTGATGTCTGTGCGCTTGGGCATGGGGATCAGGCTTTCAGCGAGGATGATGATCGGGCGCGGGCGGCTGGCGCCGCGCGGCGAAGAGGAGAAGCGGCAGGATCAGCAAATGCGGCACCAGCCAGAACAGCGTCAGCGGCAGCCAGCGTTCGGATTCCGAGAACAGGAAGGGCGTCGCGCCATGCACCGCGGCCGAGACGCCGAAGGCGGTCCAGGCCGCGCGCATCGGCGGGAACAGCTTCCGGACGGCATTCGCCAGGGCGAAGAGCACGAGGCCCGAATAGGCGAGCGCGAAGAGGCCAAGGACGGGCAGCGACATCAGCGGGCCCCCGCATGGCTGTTCTCGGTGGCGAGCTTCACGGCGATCAGCGCCAGCGTCGCGCCCAGCACCCAGCGCTGCGCCAGCATCCAGCCCGGCCGCGTTCCTAGGAAGCGCGCCGTGCCCGCCGCCCCCCAGACCAGCAGCGCGTCGAAGGCGGTGCAGACCGCGATCTGCACCGCGCCGAGCGTCGCCCCCTGCAGGAACAGGCTGCCCCGCGCGGGATCGAGGAAGGGCGGCAGCACCGCCATGTAGAAGAGCGCGACCTTCGGGTTCAGCGCCGCCGTGGCGAAGCCGACGGCGAATAGCCGAGCGGTGGGCTCCTTCGGCATCGGCCGAGGGCTGAACAGCGGCTGCCCGCCTGGCCGGACGCATTGCCAGGCGAGGAAGGCCAGGTAGGCCGCGCCGCCAAGGCGCAGCGCATCCCAGGCATAGGGGATGGCGAGCAGCGCCGCGGTGATGCCCGCCGCGGCGCACAGCATGATCGCCAGCGAGCCCGCCTGGCAGCCGATGAGCGAGACCATCCCCGCTCCCGTCCCCTGCGCGAGGGAGCGCGAGACGAGGTAGAGCATGTTCGGCCCCGGCGTCAGCGCAAGGCCGAGCGACAGGGCGGCGAAGACGAGGAGGGTCTCGGGGGAGGGCATCAGCCTTGGATGCTGAACCCGCCATCCACCGGAACAGCCACCCCGGTGATGAAGGCGCTGGCGTCACTGCCCAGGAAGGCCGCGATCCCCTCGAAATCCTGCGTCTCGCCCCAGCGCCCCTTCGGCGTACGGGCCAGGACATTGGCGTTGAGCTGCGGCATGTCCGTCCGTGCCTTGCGCGTCAGGTCCGTGTCGATCCAGCCCGGCAGGATGACGTTCACCGTGATGCCGTCCTGCGCCCAGGCCACCGCCAGGCTCTTGGTCAGCTGCACCACGCCGCCCTTGGACGCGCCATAGGCCGCGTGGAAAGGCAGGCCGAAGATCGACAGCATCGAGCCGTTGTTGATCACGCGCCCATGTCCGCTCGCCTTCAGCAGCGGATGCGCCGCCTTGCTGGCCAGCATGGTGCTGGTCAGGTTGGTGCCGATCACCGTGTGCCAGTCGGCGATGTCGTAGACCTCGGGCCGGTTGCGGATGTTGGTCCCGGCGTTGTTCACCAGGATATCAAGCCGCCCGAAGCGCGCGGCGGTCGCGTCCACCATGGCCTGGATGCTGGCGGCGTCGGTGACGTCCACCACCACGCTGTCCGCCGTGGCGCCCAGCGCGGCAAGCTCCGCCACGGCGGCCGTGTTCTTCTCCGCGTTGCGGCCGGCGACCATCACGCTGGCCCCCGCCTTCGCCAGCCCGCGCGCCAGCCCCAATCCGATGCCGCCATTGCCGCCGGTGACAAGGCCGACGCGGCCCTTCAGGTCGAACATGCGCTTACCCTCCCTGCTTGTTCTGTTCGATCAGGTCCACGAAGCGGTGGAACAGGTAGTGGCTGTCCGTCGGGCCGGGCGAGGCTTCCGGGTGGTACTGCACGGAGAAGGCGGGGCGATCCGTCGCCGCCAGGCCCTCGTTCGACCCATCGAACAGCGAGACATGCGTG
>JAIYAI010000038.1 GCA_027489135.1 Acetobacteraceae bacterium | reverse complement strand
TCTTCTTGTCGCCGCGCAGCGCCTTGCCGCTGCCGAGCGCGTCGCGGAACGGGCCGTAGAACGCGCTCGCGTACTTCGCCGCATAGGACATGATGCGCGTGTCGATGAAGCCGTCGCGGTCGAGCGCGGCGCGGATCGCGCCGATCCGCCCGTCCATCATGTCGGAGGGCGCGATGACGTCGATTCCGGCCTCGGCCTGGTTCACCGCCTGGCGCACCAGGATCGCCACGCTATCGTCGTTGTGGACGTAGTCGCCGACCCGCGTCTCCCGGATCACGCCGTCATGGCCGTGGTCCGTGTAGGGGTCGAGCGCGACGTCGCCGACCAGCCCAACCTCGGGGAAGTGGCGCTTCAACTCGCGCGCGGCGCGGCAGATCAGGTTGTTGGCGTTCAGCGCCTCGGTGCCCTCGGCGTCCTTGGCTTCAGGGGGTGTCGCGGGGAAAATGGCGATGGCGGGGACGCCGAGCTTCGCCGCTTCCTCCACGTGCTTCGCCACGCGATCGACCGTGACCCGCACCTGCCCCGGCATGGAGGCGACGGGGCGGGTCTCGTTCGTGCCCTCGATGACGAAGATCGGCCAGATCAGGTCGCTGACCGTCAGCACGTTCTCGGCGACGAGCGCCCGTGTCCAGGCGTCGCGGCGGTTGCGGCGCATGCGCACCGTCGGATAGGCGCCCTGGACGGGCGCCGCATCCTCGCGGAATTCGACGCGGCCGAGTTCGGTGCGGCGGTCAGCGTTCATCGAAGGGGTTCCTAGCCTGCCGCCGCGAGGGCCTGGTCGAGGTCGGCGATGATGTCGTCGATATGCTCGATGCCGATCGAGAGCCGCACATAGCCCGGCGTGACGCCGGAAGCGCGCTGCTCCTCTTCGGAGAGCTGGCTGTGCGTGGTGCTGGCGGGGTGGATCGCCAGGGACCGCGCATCGCCGATATTGGCCACGTGGTAGAACATCTTCAGCGCGTCGATGAAGCGCTTGCCGCCCTCGACGCCCGACTTCACCTCGAAGCCGATCAGGCTGCCGTAGCCGCCGCGCAGGTAGGCATCGGCGCGCCGCTTGCTCTCGCCCGTCTGCAGCGAGGGGTGGATCACCGTGGTGACGGCCGGGTGCTTCGCCAGGTGCGCCGCCACCTTGATGGCGTTGGCGCAGTGCCGCTCCAGCCGCAGCGGCAGCGTCTCCAACCCCTGGATGTGCATGAAGGCGTTGAAGGGGCTGGTCGCGGCGCCGAGGTCGCGCAGCAGGCAGGTGCGCATGCGCAGGATATAGGCGATCGGGCCGAGCGGCTTCACCGCCTGGGTCCAGACCGCGCCGTGGTAGGACGGGTCGGGCTTGTTCAGCGTGGGGAAGCGGTCACCGCCGGCCTCCCAGTCGAAATTCCCGCCATCCACCACGATGCCGCCGATGCTGGTGCCGTGGCCGCCGATCCACTTGGTGGTGGAGTGCATCACCACCGCCGCGCCGTGCTGTAGCGGCTTGCAGATGATGGGGGCCGCGGTGTTGTCCATGATCAGGGGCACGCCGAGCTTGCGGCCGATGGCCGCGACCTCGCCGATCGGGAAGACCTGCAGCTTCGGGTTGGGCAGGGTCTCGGCGTAGTAGGCGCGGGTGCGGGCGTCGGTGGCCCGGGCGAAGGCCTCCGGGTCCGCGGGATCGACGAAGCGGACCTCGACGCCCATCTGCTTCAGCGTATTGGCAAACAGGTTCCAGGTGCCGCCATAGAGATCAGTCGAGGAGACGATGTTGTCGCCGGGCTCGGTGAGGTTCAGCACCGTGAAGGCCGTCGCCGACTGGCCCGAGGCTACGGCCAGCGCTGCGGCCCCGCCTTCCAGCGCGGTGATGCGCGTCTCCAGCGCATCCTGCGTCGGGTTCATGATGCGGGTGTAGATGTTGCCGAGTTCCGCGAGGCCGAAGAGCCGCGCGGCATGGCCCGTGTCTTGGAACTGGAAGCTCGTGGTCTGGTGGATCGGCACGGCGACCGAGCCGGTGTTGGGGTCGGCGCGGTGGCTGCCGCCATGCAGGACGATGGTTTCGGGGTTGCTGTAGGTGGCCATGAGGGGCGGTCCTCGCGTCGGTTTTGCCGCAGCGTAAGGGCAAAGCGCGGGAAAAGGCCAGCGGGGTATCGCGAGGAAGAGCGCGAGGCCGCTCCTCCCCGCGGGTGCCGGTTCCGCTACCGGATCGCCACCGGGTTGATGATCGCCTGCACCGCGCCGCGGTAGCGCGGCTGGCCCAGCACGAACATGAACTCCGTCACCCCGTCGCGCACCAGCGCGCTGGTGTCCAGGTTCTCCAGGATGTGGATGCCGTTCTGCGCCAGCAGCACCTGGTGGCCCTGCCACAGCACGTTCGGGTCCTTGAAGGGCACCGCTTCCACGCCCCAGGTGTCGGCGCCGACGGCGCAGGGCTGCAGCGAGGCGAGGAACTCCGCCCCCGCGCCGTCGATCCCCGGCTCCTCGTCGCCGAATTTCTTCGGGTCCTGCGGCAGCATCGAGAGCCAGCCCGTGTGCAGGACCACCACGTCGCCCGGCGTGACGCGGACATTCTGCGCCGCCATCGCCGCGCGCAGTTCATCGGCCGTCACCAGCTCCCCGCCATCGAGCCGCGGCTTGCCCTTCGCCTTGGCGAGATCCACCAGCACGCCGCGCGTCACCATCGGCGGCACGCCCTCGACGCCGAGCTTGGTCACGCCCGTGGTCTTGACGAAATCCTGCGCCCGGTTGCCGTTGTAGAAGGTGTAGTCCACGCCGAGATGCGCGAAGGTGTCGAGCTGGGTGCCGACGCCGAGCCAGCCGGTGATCATGTCGTCCACGTAGGACATCTTGTTGTTGCCGAAGGTCTGCCCGCCCTCCTGGCCCGGCATCAGCACGGTTATGCCGACGCTGCGCGGCGGGAAGGCCGGGGTGTTGCGATCGACGACGATGCCGAGCGGGTAGCTCTTCCCCGTCGTCACCAGCCTGGCCGCTTCCTGCGCCTTCTGGGGCGTGACCAGGTTCATGTTGCCGATGGTGTCGTTCGGCCCGAAGCGGGAAGGGCGCACCGGGCCCGCTGCCGCCGTGGCGACCGCGCCCTGGGCCTGGACGGGCGTCGCCCGCATCCCCTGCTGGACAGCGAGGCAGCCGCCGCACATCGCGCCGAAGAAATGGCGCCGTGACACTCCATGCATGTCTGGGTTCCTCCCGATGTGCGCCGCCGTTCTGGCGCCGCCGCAGCCGATGGTGGCAAAACGCACGCCGGGGTTGCAACGACGGACTGCGTGATCCGGCGCGCAGCCGGGCCTACCCTGCGGCGCATGACACGCCTCGCCCTGCTCCTGCTTCTCCTGGTCACCCCCGGTCTGGCCCAGCCGCCGCCCGCCGGCGGCATCCTGCCGGAGGCGCCGCGCACCCTCCTGCCCGTCACCCTGCCGGGGCCGGAGGGGCTCACGCTCCGCGCGCTGCTAGTGCCCGCGACCGACCCGGCCTCCCGGCTGCCCGTAGTGATCGCGCTGCATGGCTGCGGCGGCCTTGGCGGGCCGGACCGCCCCATGGCCCTGCCCCGGCGGGAGCGGGACTGGGCCGCGCGCCTCGCTGCCCGTGGCCACACGGTGCTCTTCCCCGACAGCTTCGGCAGCCGCGGCTTCGCCGAGACCTGCCGTGGTGGTGATGCGGCCGCCATGCCGGAGGTGCAGCGCCGCGCCGACATCCATGCCGCCGCCTCCTGGGTGCAGGCACAGCCCTGGGGAGAGGGGCGGGGCGGGGTGCTGCTGCTGGGCTGGTCGCATGGCGGCAGCACGGCGCTGGCGGCGGCGCAGGCGCCGGTGCCACCCGGCCTGATCCGGGCCGCCGCCGCGCTCTATCCGGGCTGTCGGCGCATCGGCCGGGCCCAGCCGGCCTGGAACCCGGCGGTGCCGATGCTGCTGCTGCTGGCGGCCGAGGACGACTGGACGCCGCCGCGTTTCTGCGAGGCCCTCGTTCGCGCCGCGCCCGCCGATGCGGCGCCGGTGGAGGTGGTGGTCTATCCCGGCGCGGTGCACGGTTTCGACCAGCCCGACCTGCCGGTGCGGACGCTGACGGGCCTCGCCGGCACGCGCAGCGGCACGGCGCAGATGGGCACGGATCCGGCGGCGCGGGCCGATGCGCTGGCGCGGGTCCCGGCCTTCCTCGATCGGTTCGCGGGGCGCTGAGCCGGTGGCGCCCAGGGAACTGCCCGGGCGCCGCATGCCACCAATGCGCGCCGGGCGGTGCCTTCCGGCGTTCCGGCGCGGGCCGGGACGTGGTACTGCGCCGCGCCATGTGCCCCAGCCCCCCATGGGCAGCGCCCTGATGGACGCCATACCCCCCCGCGGCGCGCCGACCCTGATCGCCATCGGCGGCGACCATGCCGGCCTGCCCCTGAAGCGCGCCATCGCCGACGCCCTCAATGCCGAGGGCTACCAGTTGCTCGACTTCGGCACGAACGAGGCGTCGAGCGTCGACTACCCCGACTTCGCCCACCTGGTCTCGGCCGCGGTCGGCGGCGGGCCGGCGCGCTTTGGCGTGCTGGTCTGCGGATCGGGGATCGGCATGGCGATCGCCGCCAACCGCCACCCGCATATCCGCTGCGCCGTGCTGCATGACACGACGGAGGCGCGCCTCACCCGGGCGCACAACGACGCCAACATCGCCGCCTTCGGTGCCCGGCTGATCGGGCCCGAGGTCGCGCTCGATGCGTTGCGCGTCTTCCTTTCCACCCCATACGAGGGTGGGCGCCACGACCGGCGCCTTGCCAAGCTCGCCCCCCCTCCGGTGCAGGGATCAACCGACTCATGAACGAGACCACGGCCTACAGCGTCCCGGCCCGCTTCTTCTCCGCCCCCCTGGCGGAGGCCGATCCCGAACTCGCCGCCGCGGTGGGCCAGGAACTCGCGCGCCAGCAGGACGGGATCGAGCTGATCGCCTCGGAGAACATCGTGTCGCGCGCGGTGCTCGAAGCCCAGGGGTCCGTGCTGACCAACAAATACGCCGAGGGCTATTCTGGCCGCCGCTACTATGGCGGCTGCGAGGCGGTGGACATCGCCGAGGACCTGGCCATCGCGCGCGCCTGCAAGCTCTTCGGCTGCGGCTTCGCCAATGTGCAGCCGCACAGCGGCGCGCAGGCGAACCAGGCGGTCTTCCTCGCCCTGCTGCAGCCCGGCGATGCCTTCATGGGCCTCGACCTCGCGGCCGGCGGCCACCTGACGCATGGCTCGCCCGCCAACCTCTCGGGCAAGTGGTTCAAGCCGGTGCCCTACACGGTGCGCCGCGAGGACCAGATCATCGACATGGAGGAGGTCGCCCGCATCGCGCGGGAGGCGAAGCCGAAGCTGATCATCGCCGGTGGGTCCGCCTACGCCCGCCACTGGGATTTCGCCCGCTTCCGCCAGATCGCGGACGAGGTCGGCGCGGTCTTCATGGTGGACATGGCGCATTTCGCGGGCCTCGTCGCCGGTGGGGCGCATCCGTCCCCGTTCCCGCATGCGCATGTCGCCACGACGACGACGCACAAGACCCTGCGCGGCCCGCGCGGCTGCATGATCCTGACCAACGACGAGGCGCTGGCGAAGAAGTTCAACAGCGCCGTCTTCCCGGGGCTGCAGGGCGGCCCGCTGATGCATGTGATCGCGGCCAAGGCGGTCGCCTTCGGGGAGGCGCTGCGCCCCGAGTTCCGCGTCTATTCGCGCCAGATCGTCGCCAATGCGCAGGCGCTGGCCGAAAGCCTGAAGGGGCAGGGGCTCGACCTCGTCACCGGGGGTACGGACAACCACCTGCTGCTGGTCGATCTCCGCCCGAAGAAGCTGACCGGCAAGGCCGCCGAGGGCGCGCTGAACCGGGCCCACCTGACCTGCAACAAGAACGCCATCCCCTTCGACCCTGAGAAGCCGATGGTGACCTCCGGGGTGCGCCTCGGCACGCCGGCGGCGACGACGCGCGGCTTCGGCGAGGCCGAGTTCCGCCAGGTCGGCGCGCTGATCGGGGAGGTGCTGGACGGCCTCGCCGCGGCGAACGACCCGGCCGGCAACACGGCGGTCGAGGAGGCGGTGAAGGCCAAGGTTCTGGCGCTGTGCCAGCGCTTCCCGGTCTACTGAGGGACGGGCGCCAGCGCTTCCCGGTCCACTGAGCGAGCCCCTCTTCGCCATCGGTCAGGCGCGGGCGCCGAGCATCGGGATCGGCGCCCCGTCCTTCCGGTAGCCCGACGCCAGGTCGAAGCGCCGGGCCGTTTCCGTGCTTTCGAGCGTGCAGCGCACCGCGCCGGCGGTGCGCGCATGGGCTTCCAGCGCCCGCAGCATCGCCTTGCCGACGCCGCGGAAGCGCGCTTCGGGCGTCACGTAGTTGAGCCCGATCCGGCCGGCCTCCGTGACCGGCCCGACGCCCATGATCGCGCCGCCGCCCTCCGCCACCAGCACATGGTTGCCCTGCGCGGCGATCCAGGACGCGACGGCCTCGGCGTCTTGTTGGCCAGCCAGGCCGCGAGCGCCGCCGGGTCGTCGCGGTGGTCGGCCTGGCGGAACAGCGTGATGGAGCGGCGCGGCACGTCGCAGCCGGCGGCCGCATCCGCGGCGCGAGCGTCCCGGATCAGCATGGCGACGGCAGCCGATGCCCAGGCGTGGCGTTCCGCCCTTGTATCGGGCACCATATATAGGGCGGGGAAAAAGGATTCCGCCATGCGCTGCCCGTTCTGCGGTCGCGACGATACCCAGGTGAAGGATAGCCGGCCCGCGGAAGACGGCGCCGCGATTCGTCGCCGCCGCTCCTGCCCGGGGTGCAACGCCCGCTTCACCACCTTCGAGCGGGTGCAGCTGCGCGAACTCACGGTCCTCAAGACCGATGGCCGCCGCGTGCCCTTCGACCGGGAGAAGCTCGCCCGTTCCATCCGCGTGGCGTTGCGCAAGCGCCCCGTGGAGGAGGACCAGCTCGACCGCATCGTCAACCAGATCCAGCGCAAGCTGGAGGCCGAGACGGAGAACGAGGTTACGTCGCGCCAGATCGGCGAGATCGTCATGGACACGCTGAAGGATGTCGACGAGGTCGCCTATGTCCGCTTCGCCAGCGTCTACCGCAACTTCAACGAGGCCAAGGATTTCGGTGCCTTCCTGGGCTCGCTGAAGAAGGACTGAGGCCGGGATGGTCCTGGTTGGCGGGCTGCTGCTCGCGCTGCTGGTCTTCGGCCCGATGCTCTGGGTGCGCGCGGTGATGGCGACGCATGGCGCCGAGCGGCCGGACATCGCCGGCACCGGCGGCGACCTCGCCAGGCACCTGCTGGACGAGGCCGGCCTCACCGACATCGGCGTCGAGCGCACCGATCGCGGCGACCACTACGACCCGACCGATCGCGTCGTCCGCCTCTCGCCCGAGCATATGGACGGCAGGTCCGTGACGGCGCTGGCCGTCGCGGCGCATGAGGTCGCGCATGCGCTGCAGCACCGGGACGGCATGCCGGCCTTCCGCCTGCGCCAGGCGCTCGCCACCTGGCTGGTGCAGTCCGAGCGCATCGCCGCCGTCGTGCTGCTGGCGGCGCCGGTGCTGGCGGCGCTGATCCGGTCGCCGTCGCTGATGGCGGGGCAGGTGGTCCTTGGTCTGGGGATCATGGGCCTCGGCATCGTCGTGCATGCCGTGACCCTGCCGGTGGAGCTGGATGCCAGCTTCCGCCGGGCACTGCCGGTGCTGGGGCAGGGGTATCTGGCGGGGCGCGACCTCGACCGGGCGCGCAGCGTTCTGCGGGCTGCGGCGCTGACCTATCTCGCCTCCGCGCTCGTCTCCCTGGTCAACGTCGCGCGCTGGGTCCGCCTCTTCCGTTGACCCGGCGGCCCAGGCGCCGGCAGGCTGAGCGCGGGGAGGGACCAGCATGACCATGGCGATCCTGGAGGGCACGGTCCGCACGCCGCGCCACGTGACGGCCTATGTGGAGTGCGGGCCGAAGCACGGGCCGCTGGTGATCTTCTGCCATGGCTGGCCGGAACTCGCGATCTCCTGGCGGCACCAGTTGCCGGCGCTGGCCGCCCTCGGCTTCCGCTGCGTCGCGCCGGACATGCGGGGCTATGGCCGGTCGCAGGTCCATCCGCGGCACGAGGACTATGCGCTGGAGGCGATCACGGCCGACATGCTGGAGCTGCTGGCCGGGCTCGGGCGCGAGGGGGCCATCTGGGTCGGGCATGACTGGGGCGCGCCGGTGGTGTGGTCGATCGCGGCGCACCACCCGGACAGGTGCCTGGGCGTCGCCGGGCTCTGCGTGCCCTACCTGCCCGGCGGCTTCGCCCTGCCGAACCTGGTGCCGCTGGTCGACCGCCGCGTCTATCCGGAGGCGGCGTTCCCCGCGGGGCAATGGGACTACCAGTTCTTCTACCAGGAGAGTTTCGCCCGGGCCGTCCAGGTGTTCGAGGCCAACATCAACGCCACCATCCGCTGCCTCTTTCGGGCAGCCAGCCCGGAGAATCGGGGGAAGCCTTCCCGCACCGCGACGATCCGCCGCGACGGCGGCTGGTTCGGCGGCGCCGACCGCGCGCCGGACATCCCGCGCGACCCGCGGGTGCTGACGGAGGA
>JAIYAI010000416.1 GCA_027489135.1 Acetobacteraceae bacterium | reverse complement strand
GATGGCGCGCCCGAGATCAGCGCCACCTTGGTGTCGCTGTCGAGGTAGATCTCCTTGAACCAGTTGGCATACATCAGGCTCTGCAAGGACTGCTCGGCCGGATTCAGCGCCGGATTCCAGCCGGCGCGGCCCACGGATTGCCGCATGTTGACGAAGCCCATCAACCGCGTGTCGTCGCGCAGGAAGTGAGTGTGCACGTCCATGATGAACTGGTCGCGGAGGGAGGCGGCGCGCGCTTCGGCGCGGTCGGGCTGCTGCGCCTCCGCCTTGCTCACGCCGAAGACGGGACCGTAGACGTCGTTCATCGCGAGGAAGGCGGCCGCCATGCCGGAGGCCGTCGCCAGGAAGCGCCGGCGGTCAAGGCCCTGCTTGGTGCCGATCTCGTCGGCGAGGTCCTTGATCCGCGCCTCCACCTGCTTCTGCTGCGGGGTCTGCGGGATGGGCGAGAACTCGTCGGAGGCGATCACCTGCGTCGGCACGGGGGAGCGGAACATAACCTCCTTCGCCGGCGTCAGCGCGGCGAGTTCCTCATCGGTCAGGAAGCCCATCACGCCCTCCTCTCTCTCGTCGCGGCAGCATGCGCCCGCTCGCGAGCGGGCGGCAAGTCTCAGGATTTTGCCGAATAGCTGCGGCCCATGCCGGCGGAGGGATCCATCTGCACGCCATAGGGCGGGATCGGATAGCGCAGCCCGTTCTTCGCCAGGGCGTGCATCCCGTCGACGGCGCGCCGCAGGTCGGCGGGCTTCAGCGCCATCAGCATCTCCTCATCCGGCACGCCGCCGTAGCGGCGCTCGGCGAAGCAGGGGATCGAAAGGCTCGGCTCCCCGGTCGAGAGCGCGCGGCCCCAGCTATCGGCGCAGGCACTCTCCCCGACCACGGACCATTGGAACTTCTTGTAGTTCCGGTACTGCAGCCCGTTGATCAGGATGATCATCTGTCCCGGCGTGGCATAGACCAGCAGGATGTCGGGGTCGGGGATGCGGCCGCTGTCGGCAGGGCTGCAGGCCATGGCCTGGAAGCGGCCATGCGGCACGCAGTCCAGCGCCTGCTGCCGGGCCGTCGCACTCTCCAGGTCGCCGTGCCAGACATTGACGTAGCGCTCGCCGGTCTCGTCGCGCGGGCCGAGGCCAATGACCGCGCGGCACTGCGCGCCCACCAGGTCCTCCGCGGTGACGCCCACGGTCCAGCCGAGCCGAGTCGCCTGGCCCACCACCTGGTCCGTCGCCAGCACATGCTTGGGGCGACGGATGCGGGGGATGGCCTCCATCTCGGCGACGGTCTCGAACAGCTTCATGCCGATGACGGTGGTCTTCAGCCGCAGCAGCGCGTTCAGTTCGGCGACGAGCGCCTTCAGGTCGATCCCGGACATAAGGCTTCCCTCCCGCAGTCGCGCGCGATGCGTCGCGCCGCAGCATGCGACGGGATGCCGATGTCCGCCACCTCCACCCTTTTCCGCCGCGGCCGCATGTCGGGCAGGATTTTGTTGCGATTTCGGGTGTATTGGAGGTACTGGTCGAGGCCGGCCGCATCGAGGAACTCGCCGACCACCCCATCCGACGACGCGCGCGTGCTCGACGGCTGCAGGCAGACGCCGATGCCGGGGCTGATCGATGTGCGTGTGCATGCCATGGCGTCGCGGCAGAGCGGCTGGAGGCTTCGCGGAAGCGCGGGCTCACCGACGTCCCCGATGCTGGGGGCGGCGACTGGGGCCTGTCGATTGGGGCGTATCGATTGCCAGCGAGACGAGGCTGATCGCAGACCGCTCGACGGGGCGGCACCTGCAGGGCCACCGCGCCGAGCGGCCTGGCACCCGTGTCCTGCAGCCTCGCCTTTCCGCGGCAGCTACCCGGCTGGCGCGGCCGGGCGACGGCCCAGCCGCACCAGCCGGGTCAGGCGCGGATCAGACCTGTTGCCGGGGCGATCCCGGCGCTGCCCGGAAAGGCGGCATCCACCGCCTGTGGCGGCAGTCGGAGGTGGTCGCGCAGCACAGCCTTGGCGATGCCGCGAAGATCCGTAGTCGGTGCGAGATCACGGTCCTCGAAGAGACGCCCCTGGCCGAGACCGGGCCAATCCGTCCGCACCTTCCCGCCAGCGACCGCGCCGCCGAGCAGCAACGCCACGCCCGCCGTGCCATGGTCCGTGCCCTGGGTGCCGTTGATGCGCGCAGTGCGACCGAATTCGGTAATCACCAGCACCACAGTCCGCGCCCAGACCGCCTCGCCCATGCCCTCGCGCAGCCCGGCGAGGCCGTTGTCCAGCATGGTCAGCGACGCTGCCAACTTGATGCCCTGGCTGACATGGGTATCGAAGCCGGCGGTCTCGAGCGCCGCGATGCGCGGCCCGCCGGCGGTCGCCATCAGGCGCCCAGCGGCGGCGGCGAGCGGGCCAAAACCGCCGCCGCGCCGGCCCCCCATGCCCTGCGGCGCGTCATCGCCGAGGGCGGCGGAAGCGAACCGCCGCTCCTCCTGCCCGCGCCGTACGGCGGGACCGAAGGCAGGATCACGCGCCAGCAATCCCTCGACCCGCGCCATCAGGTCGGGACTGAGCGCAGACGGCGCGGCGGGCGCAAAATTGCGGACCTCCGCCGGCCCCTTCATCAGCAAGGGCACATCGAGCCCGACCGCGAGCCCGGCCTGGCCGCGCGGCCCGCCCTGGACCGCGACGAGGGCGCGGTTCAGCCAGCCCGAGTCGAGCCGCTCCGTCGCGCCGCTTTCCAGCATGTCCTGGGCGTCGAAATGGCTGCGGCTGCGATAGGGGCCGGCCACGGCGTGGACCACGAGGGCCTGGTTGCCGCGGTACAGCGCATGGACCTGCGCCAGCGACGGGTGCAGCCCGAAGCGGCCGCCGAGGTCGAGCGTACCGCCCTGGCGGCCGGGCTCGGGCAGGGCAAGCGGTCCGCGCAGCCCGGCGAAGGCGGGGTCGCCATAGGGCTGCACCGCACCCAAGCCGTCGAGACCGCCGCGCAACAGGACCACCACGAGGCGAGCGTCGCCTGACGCCTGAGCGAAGGCGAGGCGGGACCCGCCGAGAGCAAAGGCGGCGCCGAAGCCGAGCAGCGCGCCGCGGCGGCTGAGACGCGGGCCGGGACAGTGGGTGGGTGACAGGTCGAGGAGGCTCATCGGCGCAGGTACTCGGGGCTGACCAGAACGAGGGTGTAGGCATCCTGCGCGGAGCCGGCACGCGCCGCCTCGCGCAGCATCTCGGGGGAGGCAAGCGGACCGAGGGTTGCCGCGGCGAAGCCGCGCGGATCGCGGCGCTGCGCCACCCGCCCGGACACGGCATGCGCCCACTGGATCCGGTGCAGCAGGGCCTCGGGCTGCGCCCATTCCGTCGCGACGTCGGGCCAGCCATTGGGCTGCGGCGCCTTCCACAGCGGCTGGCCGCAATCCTCCATGGCCTGGACGAGCCACTCCGCCTGGTCCGGGCCGAAGCCGAGGCCGCGACCGACGGCGAGCACGTAGTCGAGCGGATCGCGCACCTTCGAAAGCGGTGGCGCCCAGGCCTGGGGCAGGCGGATCAGTGCGCGCGAGACCGCGGCGAGGTCGCCGCCGGTGTCCCGAAAGACCGCCTCGATGCGGGCGACGGCCTCCCGCGGCGGATCATCCGCGACGAAGTGCCGGGCGAGCTTGGTGGCGATGTGGCGATGGGTCGCCGGGTGTCGCGCCAGGAAGCGCAGCGCCTCGACCGCACCCTGCTCGCCTTCTGGGAAGCGGCGGCCGAGGAGCACCTTCTCGCCGGGCTCGTGCTGACGGTTGCTGAAGCGGAACGCGGCGGCTTCGTCCCCGCGATCGATCCGCCAGCCCGTGAGGATACGGGCAAAGGAGGTGACGTCCTCCTGGGTATAGCCCGCGGCCGGAGAGACCGTATGCAGTTCGAGGATCTCGCGCGCCAGGTTCTCGTTCAGCCCGCGCCGCGTATTGTTTCCGGGTCGCATCGCGGCCTGGCTGTTCGGGCCGCTGGAGCGGCCGTTCGAGAGGTAGACGATCAGGCCGGGCTGGCGCGCCGCGGCCAGCAGCAGATCCTCGTACCGGTTGAACAGGTTGGGCCGGATCACTTCGCGGATCAGCGGGCCGACGAACATGCCCGCATTGGGGACGCGCCGGCTGACGGTGAAGTGATTGGCCCAGAAATTGGTCAGCCGGTCCTGGAAGGGCGCATCCGACAGCAGGCAATGCGCCACCCATCCCAGCGCATCGCCGTCGGTCGCGGCACGGATCTCCCGGCGCGCGGGGCCGTTCTCGCCTCGCGTCGCCATGGCGCGCTGCTGGTACAGCGCCGCCGCCTGGGCCTGGGAAAGCGGCGCCGCAAGCCCGGGGAGCTGGCGCTGCGGAGACGGAAGCGTCACCTGCCGGTCAAGCCAGGCGACGGGGTCGCCGGGCACCGGGTCGTCGGGCCGCCGGCCGAGGCCGAAGCGTATGGCAGCGATGCTGGCGCGAGGATCCATGAATCCGATCTGCTGCGGGTTGCGGGACGGTCCGGCTGCGATGCGGCGTGGAACATCAGCATCCGGTTATCCAGGACTCTAGCCGATCCCGCGCTTGCGCAGGATGACGAAGTGTGACGCTGCGCAACGCCGCACTCTCCGGGCCAGACGCGGTCGATCCGCCGCCCGAGACCGCCTTGCATCCTTGCGCCGCGGCTTGGTTCGTGTAAGCAGCGCGACGTTCACAGAAGCGGGACTTCCTGCCTTGCCCGTCGTCCCCGTCATCCTGTCCGGCGGCACCGGAACGCGGCTCTGGCCTCTGTCGCGAGAGAGCTATCCGAAGCAGTTCTGGCCGCTGGTATCGGCCCGCACCATGCTGCAGGAGACGGCCGCACGCGCCACGGGCCAAGCCTTCGGCCCACCCGTGGTCGTCTGCAACGAGGCGCATCGCTTCCTCGTAGCCGAGCAACTGCGCGCCGCCCGCATCGACGGGGCCCGCATCGTGCTGGAACCTGCGGGCCGCAACAGTGCCCCGGCCATCGCAGCCGCCGCGTTGCTGGTCGCGGCAGAGGACCCGTCCGCGGTGCTCTGGATCCTCGCCGCCGACCACGCCATCGCCGACGTCCCCGCGCTGCATACGTCGCTGGAGAAGGCGGCGGCCGCCGCCAGCCAGGGCCGGATCGTCACCTTCGGCATGACCCCGACGGCGCCCGAGACCGGCTACGGCTACATCGAGGTCGGCGCCGCGCTGCAGGACTCACCCGGCGTCTCCGCCGTCGCCCGCTTCGTGGAGAAGCCGGATGCCCGGACGGCGGCGGATTTTCTTGCCGGCGGGCGGCACCTCTGGAACAGCGGCATGTTCGTCGCCACCGCCGGGACGCTGATCGAAGAGTTGCGGGCCCACGCGCCGGCGGTACTCTCGGCCGTCGAGGCCGCGGTGAGTGGCGCCGCGACGGACCTCGACTTCCGTCGTCTCGCCAAGGATCCCTTCCTCGCCGCGCCATCGATCTCGATCGATTATGCCGTCATGGAGCGGACGGCGAAGGCGGCCGTGGTCCCGGCTTCGATCGGATGGTCCGACCTCGGCTCCTGGGATGCCCTCTGGGAGGCGGCCACGGAGCGCGATCCGGACGGCAATGTCGTCGCCGGGTCCGGGCCTGTGGAGATCCTTGAAAGCCGCGGCTGCTATGTCAGGAGCGAGGGCATCCTGACGGCCGTTGTCGGGCTGGAAGGGGTGGTTGTCGTCACGACGGATGATGCGGTGCTGGTCGCGCCACGCGCCCGGGCGCAGGACGTCAAGAAGATGGTGGACCGCCTGCGCACGAACGGTCGGGCGGAAGCCACCCAGCATCGTCGCGTCTATCGCCCCTGGGGCCACTACGAGGGTCTGATCCAGGGCGATCGGTTCCAGGTCAAGCAGATCGGCGTGCGCCCGGGCCAGAAGCTGAGCCTGCAGAAGCATTTCCACCGTGCCGAGCACTGGGTGGTGGTGCATGGCACCGCCATCGTTCACCGCGACGGAGAGGAAATCCTGCTGCGCGAGAACGAGAGCGTCTATCTGCCCCTCGGCTGCGTCCATCGGCTGGAGAATCCGGGCAAGATCCCGCTGACGCTGATCGAGGTGCAGGTCGGCAGCTATACCGGCGAGGATGACATCGTCCGGCTGGAGGATACATACGGCCGCGCCTGAGGCATGCCCGCCGCGGTCCCGGCCCGCCATGCGGCGGGAGGCGGTCCGCGTGACAAGGGCTGGCGCGGCGCCGGGGCTCCCCCGGACCAAGGCGCGAAGGTTGACCCGAAAGGAATCTCTGCATGGCGTTGGCGGAACGTGGGCGCGGTCGGGCTCGGGGCGCTGCTGCCGTGCTTGGGCTCGGGCTCGACAGGCCGTTGATCATCGGCAGTGAGATGCCGCATGCCGCGATCCGGCTCGGGCATTTCGACATCCCGGAAGAGGATTTCGCCTGGTCGATGGGCCGCTTCGCGGAGGTTCGCTTCGCCGCCACGCCGCCAGCGGACCGGACGCTGCTGCTGCTCGAGATCGACGTCTTCCGCGCCCCGCCCGTGCTCACGGGGCAGAACGTGCTGACCTACCTAAACGGCCTGCGCATGCACTCGGCCTATGTGACCGCCCGCACCACGCTGCGGATCCCCTTGCGCCCCGGTATCCTGACCGAGGACGACAACGTGCTGACCTTCGACCTGCCGGACGCGATCCGACCGATCGAGTTCGGCATGGAAGACGGCCGCATGCTGGGCGTGAAGCTGTTCTCCCTTACGCTGGAGACCGAGGCGTGACCCGCCCCCCGGCGCGGCGCGGCGGCTTGGCGGCGCGCTGACGCATGGCGCGCACCCCAGCCCCTGCCACGCGACGCCGCGGCGCCGGCCCCTCCGCCCCGCCCGACGAAACCGGCGCCAGGCCCGCCGTCCCGTCACCCGAAACTGGCGCCAAGCCCCCTGCCGCGGCAGCCGATGCCGGCGCTGAGCTATCACCCCCCGCTGTCGATGCCGGCGCGCGGGCCCCAGCCCCCGCGGCCGAGGCAACGACAGTGCCGCCGGCCACCGCACCGGACCCGCCGGCACGCATGGCCCCGCCGACCGGGCCGATATCCGGCCTCGGCGCTCTCGGCCGCCGCCTTGGCGAGGGCGGATGGCGCCTCTTCTTCGACGTCGGAACGCTGCGGGAAACCCAGTTCACCGGCATCCCGAACGTCGCCGCCAACCTGGCCCGCGAGATCGTCCTGGCCGGCCTGCCCTGCGACTTCTTCATCGGCGACAATGTGCTGCGGCCGGACTACGTCCGCTTCCTGCTCGACAGCGGGGGCGGGTCGTATTTCGGCTACCATCACCAGCTTGGCCAGGCGATCGGGGGGCCGCTGCTCGCCGCCGTGCGTGCCGCCGAGGACGGATCCATCGGGATCTATCCGGCGGAGAAGCCCTTCCATCGCATGTTCGACGTCGAGGTGCAGGTTCTGCACGACTTCTCCACGGTCGTGACGCCGTTCTTCCACCTTCGCGCGACCACGGAGTTGCACGGGCTGAACCTGCTGCGCGACATCGCCAGCAACGACGTCAATGCCTGTGTGTCCTCGGCCACCGCAGAATATCTGCGTCGGCTCTGCCCGGATGCCGGGGACCGCACCATCGTCGCGTTGAATGGCGTGCGCTGGCCCGACCGCTTCGCCCGGCTCGCGGACCGGCTCTACGGCAGCCTCGCCTTCGAGCCCTATGTCGTCATCCTCGGCACGATCGAGCCGCGCAAGAACCTTGAGGTCGTCTTCCGCGCCCTGGCCCAGGACCGCGGCCTGCTGCGCCGCTACCGCTGGATCTTCATGGGCAAGGAGGGATGGCTCTTCGACTTCGGCCAGGCCGTGCAGCGCCACCTGGGCGCCATGCCGGAGAACTTCACCTATGCCGGCTTCGTCAGCGAGTTCAAGAAATACGCCCTGCTCCGCTTCGCCGCCTTCACGGTCTATCCCTCTCTTTTCGAGGGCTTCGGGCTGCCGATCGTCGAGAGCTTCAGCCTGGGCACGCCCTGCGCCCATTCGGCCTCCTCGTCGATGCCGGAGGTCGCAGGCGCGGCCGGATTCAGCTTTCAGCCCGAGAGCCCGGAGGACCTGCTTGCCGCGATCTATCGCCTGGAGGCGGAACGCGAGCGCGACGCGGCCGCACTGGCTGCGCGCTGCCGCGACCAGGCCGCCGGCTTCACCTGGCAACGCATGCTGGCGACGATCCTGTCGGAGACGCTCGACCGCGCCGAGCCGGCCCGCCAGCGAACCGCAACGCCCGCTGACGCACCGGTTGCATCCCGATGAGCGACGACCAGACCGCAGCGCCATCCACCCCGCCGCCGGGCCCCGGCGGTCCCATGGGCGCAGCCCGCATGCCGCGCATCGCCGCCGGCATGCCCCTCGTCGGGACCTTCGACGCCATCGACCATGGTTATGAGGCCAGCGGCTGGATCTTCGACCTGAGCCAGCCGCAACGCATCTGCACGGTGGAGTTGCGAATCGACGGCCAGCCCGTGGCCCAGGTGCAGGCAAACCTGACCCGACCGGATCTGCGCGCCGTGCGGATCCGGGCCGAGAGCGGCTTCCGCATCACGCTGCCGGCGCCGGTCTTCGACGGCGTGATCCGCGCGGCAGAGGTCTTCCTGATGCCGGAAAACCTGCGCATCGGGCAGCCTCGCCCGGTCGCGGCGGTGATCCTGGACCACAAGACCGATCCCAAGACCTTTTCCGTCGACAGCATCCTCAAGCTGCAGGACGGTCCGCTCGACTACGAGCGGATCATCCCTGGGGCGTTCCTCGCCCGGCACGGGGTTCGCGCCGCGGTCGCCTATGCCTATCTCTGGCTGCTCAAGCGCCCGCCTGACCGGGCCGGCTGGGACCACTATTCGGAGCGGATCCTCGCCGGCGAACTGGGCATCGGGACCTTCCTGCGCGACCTCGCCTCCTCGGAGGAGGCGCAACGGGCCCGGCAGGCCGGCATCGACCTGAGCATGGAGTTCGAGGCGGTGCTCGCCAGCGCCGCCAGGCTGCCGCCGGACACCTCCGCCCGGCGCCGCGGGTAAGGCCCAGGCGGCCGCTCAGCCGCCCCAGCAGACGAAAGCGCCGTTGCGATAGCCGGCATCGGCCTTGCCGTAGCCGAGCGGGGTAGTGCCGTCGGGTAGTGTCACCCGGCCGCCTGCGGCCTCCAGCACGGCCTGGCCTGCGCCGGTATCCCACTCCATGGTGGGTCCGAAGCGCGGATACACATCCGCGGCGCCCTCCGCGACCAGGCAGAACTTGAGCGAAGAGCCGATCGACCGACGCTCCCCCACCGGCAGCGCGGCCAGGAAGGCCTCGGTCTCCGCGTCGAGATGGGACCGGCTCGCCACGGCAACGAGATCCGTGGCCGGCCTCGGCCGCGCGGCGATCGGCCGCCCCCCGCTCGGATCGGCGCCCGAGATCGCCCCCGGCGCGTCGGTCGGCGCGATTTCCCACACCGCGGCGCCGGCGCCGAGCGCCCCGAG
>JAIYAI010000674.1 GCA_027489135.1 Acetobacteraceae bacterium | reverse complement strand
AGGGCCCAGCCGTAGTACTGCACATGCGCGACCTCGAGCCGCCCGGCGCCGAGCGTCACGGCAAGATCGATCAGCGCCGGCAGGCGATCGAGGTTCTGCCGGTGCACCACGGCGTTGAGGGTCAGCGGCAACCCGGCCGCCGCTACCCGCCGCGCCGCCTCCAGCTTCTTCGGGTGCGCGCCGGCCATGCCGCCGATGCGCTCGGCGCTCGCGGCCTCCGCGTCCTGCACGGACAACTGCACGTGATCGAGCCCGGCCGCGACCAGCGCCGCAAGCTTCTCCGCATCCAGCAGCACGCCGGCGGTGATGAGGTTGGTGTAGAGCCCCGCACCCGAAGCTGCCGCGGTGATCTCCACGATATCGCGCCGCGCCGTCGGCTCCCCGCCCGAGAGATGCACCTGCAGGCAGCCGAGATCGGCGGCCTCCTTGAAGACGCGGGCCCAGGTAGCGGTATCCAGCTCGCCGCCGGGCCGCGTCATGTCGACGGGGTTGGAGCAGTAGGGGCAACGCAGCGGGCAGCGATGCGTGAGTTCGGCCAGCAGGGCCAGGGGCGGGTCGGGGATCATCATGATTCAACACGAAGACACGAAGGCACGAAGACACCAGGGGCGTTCTTCGTGTCCTTCGTGTCTTCCTGTCTTCGTATTGAATCGCTCACGCCACCACCACGCCCTTCGCCACCAGATCCCCCAGCATCTCCCGCACATCCGCCAGGATCTCCGCCCGCGGCGCCTGGAACTGCGCCGCCAGCGCATCCACGATCACGGCCAGGCTCCGCACGCCATCGACCAGGCGCAGCACCTCCAGCGCGATCTCGTCCGGCACGAACATCCGCTCCGGCCCCAGCACGACCCAGCGCCCCTCGCGCGCCTGGTCCTGGCGCAGCCTCATGCCGCGGGCGAGACGCGGGATGGCCGTCTCCTCGATCACGGGCGGAAGGCCCCCGGCGGGGGAAGCGCCGGCGCGACATAGGCGAAGTGCAGCGCGTCGAGCTGCGCCCAGAGCAGGTCGCACTTGAAGCGCAGCGCGTCCATCACCTGCTCCTGCTCCACCCGCGTCGTCGGCACCGTCTTCACGTAGTGCATGGCGAAGGCGACATCGACAGGCGCCTGGGTCAGCCGCGGCGTGAAATAGGCCAGCGTCTGCTCCGTCACGAAGTCGTAGTTGCGCAACATGCCGGCGACGCGCTGGCTGATGATGTTGGGCGAGAACATCTCGGTCAGGGAGGAGGCCACCGCCTCCAGCACCGATTTCTCCCGCACGAAGCGCACATAGGCGTCGACGGCGAAGCGGGTGCCCGGCAGCAGGCCACGCAGGCTGGTGACGTAGTCGCGGTCCAGGCCCAGCCCGTCGGTCAGCCGCAGCCAGCGCTCGACGCCGCCCGGATGCTCGCCGTCGCCGTCATGGTCGATCAGCCGGCGGCGCCATTCGCGGCGCAGTTCGGGCGTCGGCAGCCGCGCCACCAGGGAGGCGTCCTTCGCCGGGATAGAGGCCTGATAGTAGTAGCGGTTCAGCGCCCAGGCCTGGACCTGGCCCTTCGACAGCTTCCCGCCATGCAGCAGGTGATGGAAGGGATGGTGGATGTGGTAGCGCTCCTCGCCGATGGCGCGGAGGCGGGCTTCCAGCTCGTCGGGGGCCAGCAGGCCGGTCACAGCGTTATCTCCATGCCGTCCTCGGCGACCTCCCAGCCCGCGGCGTGGACGGCGGCGCGCTCGGCGCTGTCCTCCAGCAGGACGGGGTTGGTGTTGTTGATGTGGATGAAGACGCGGCGCCGCACGCCGAGGCGCGCAAAGGCGGCGATGCTGTCGGTCATGCTCATGTGGCCCATCCGCGCGCCGGTCTTCTGCCCCGCGCCGGCGCCGATCATCTCGTCGTCGCGCCAGAGCGTGCCGTCGAAGAGCACGCAGGCCGCCCCCTCCAGCCGCGCGGCGAGCACCGGCGTCATCTCCGCGCAGCCCGGGATGAAGAAGAGGCTGCTGCTGCCCGCGCTGACCCGCAGCCCGATCGTGTCGCCGTCATCGGCGCGGCCGGGATCGCCCCCGGTCTCCTGGAACAGCGCGATCTTGCCCGGCACCGCGAAGGCCTCGAGCGTCACGCCGATCGGCGCCCCCGCCCCGTCCTGCACGGCGATCGGCCGGTCCAGCGGCAATTCGCGCCGCGGCACCAGCGCGGGGTCGAGCACGTTGAAGATCGGGTTCATCGCCAGCGCCGCCAGGCCCTTCGCCCCGGCATAGAGGCCGAGGGGATGGCGCTCGCGGAGCGTCAGCAGTCCCGCGATGGTGTCAACCTCCGCCCCCGTCACCGCGACGGCGGTGATCGGCGAATGGCGGATCGCCCCCGGCGCCGGCCGCGGGTGCAGCGCCGGCGTCGCCAGGATCTGCGCCGCGATGTCGGGCGCGGCGTTCAGCACCAGCCAGCGCGCCCCATCGGCGCTGACCGCGACCGAGGCCTGAGTGCGGCGCTTCGCCTGGGGGTCGCCCGCCCGCGCCCGGATGCATCCCGGCCCGGCCGAGTTCCATTGCGGGAAGCCGCCACCCGCGGCAGCGCCGAGAACGATGGCGCGAAGAGACATGGGACGGCCCCTGAAACGCGACGCCCCGCGCCCGGCCTGTCAGCCGGCGCGGGGCGCGCAATCCTGCAGCGACCGGGCGGACCCGGCCGCGGATGCCTCAGCCGACCTCGGCGCAGGCGTAGGCGTTGATCTCGAGGGCGAGAGACACCTCGACGATGCGGGGCTTCTTCCAGGCCATGACAGACTCCCTCCAAAAACGGTTCGACGACCCGAATGTGCCTGCACCCGGGCCCGTGTTCAAGAGCGACAGTTACTCCCGGTGCGCCAGGTAGTGCGCCAGCGCGGCGATGTCGAAGTCGGACAGGCCGACCACGGCACCGTTCATCTGCGGGTCGGCACCGATCCGGGTACCGTCCCGGTAGCCGATCATCGCATGCACAAGCCAGTCCTCGCGCTGGCTGGTGATGCGCGGCACCTGGTCCCGCCCATGCAGGCTGGCCTGGTGGCAGACCGCGCAGTTGCGCGGTCCGATCAGCGCCTGCCCCCGATCCGCCTGCGCCGCGTCCCGGGGCCGGATGTCCGGCGGGAAGCCGGGCGCGAGGCTGGCGAAATAAGCGGACAGGTCCTCGATGTCCTTGTCGGCGAGACCGGCCGCGAAGGGCCGCATGGCGGGCACGTTGCGGATGCCCTCGCGGATCAGGATCATCTGCACCGTGATGAAGCCGGCCTGCTGGCCGGCGAGCGACGGAATCTCGCGGTTGCGGCTGATCCCCTCGGCGCCATGACAGACGCCGCACACCTGCGCCAGCGCCGCACCGCGCACCTTGTCCTGCGCGGATGCGGGCGCGACGCAGGCGGCGGCCAGGGCGGCCGCCGCGACCAGGGACCGCAAGGTCACCGGCGATAGGTGATGCGGTAGATCGTGCCGGTCTGCTCGCCGGAGACGAGCAGCGACCCGTCGCGCATGACATGCACATCAACGGGGCGATCCGCGAACTTCTGGTTCGCGTCGTCGCGGAAGCCGGTCAGGAACTCCTCGACGCCCGTCACGTTGCCGTTGGCGTCGATCTTGGCGACGACGACGTCGAAGCCCGAGAGGCGCTCCCGGTTCCAGGAGCCGCGGCGGGCGATGAAGGCCTGGTTGCGGTACTGCTCCGGGAACATCGTGCCGGTGTAGAAGCGCATGCCGAGCACCGCGGTGTGCGGGCCGAGCAGCGCGGCGGGCGGCAGGAACTCGTTGCAATTCCTGCCGGCATTGTACTGCGGATCGGCCGTGCCGCCGCCGCAGTAGGGGAAGCCGTGATCCTCGCCGGAGCGGCGGACCCGCAGCAGCACGTCGTTGGGCCAGTCGTTGCCGGCCCAGTCGCGGCCATGGTTGGTGGCCCAGAGTTCCCGCGTGACGGGATGGATCGCCATGCCGACGCTGTTGCGCACGCCGCGCGCCTCGATCCGGCGATCGCTGCCATCCGGCTTGAAGGACACGAGCAGCGCGAAGCGGTCGCGGTCGAACTCGCAGATGTTACACTTCACGCCGACATTGGTGTAGATCCGACCATCGGGGCCGAGCGTGGTGAACTTCCAGTCGTGGTTGCCGCCATGCTCCTGCGCCGTGGGGAAGCCGAAGGCCTCGGTCAATTCGACTGGCGCGGGGACGTTGTCGAGGTTGGCCTCAATGTTGTCGAAGCGCAGCACGCGGTTGATGGCGAAGACATAGAGGCTGTTGCCCACCATCACGACGCCGTTGGGCTGGGTCACGCCCTGCACGACGGTGCGCACGCGCGTGGTGCCGTCCGGGTTGCGGGTGATGGCATAGACGCGGCCGATCACCCGGGTGCCGACGAAGATCGTGCCGTTCGGCCCTTCCGCCATGGTGCGGCCACCGGGGAGGCCATGGGCGAAGACCTCGGCCTGGAAGCCGGGCGGCAGGCGGATGGCGCCGACCGGCACCTGATCCAGCGGCGTGACGGTCAGGCGCGGCGCATGTGGTGCGAGGGTCGAGCCCTCGGGCCGGCCGACGGCCCAGCCGGGCACGGGGGCGGGGGTCGCCGCGGGGGCCTGTGCCAGGGCCGGCGCGGCTATCAGCGCCGTCGCCAAGCCAAGCAGGGTGCGCCTGATGGACATTCCTGTCGTCTCCCTCTCTCGCCTCGCCCGTGCCGGGTCGTGCTGCGGACAGAATGGGGAAATCCGCCGCAACCGCAAGGCGTATCGTCCGGCTTGCGGCATATCGCTCTGATTGCGATGCTCGCGGGAAGGAGATCCCCGCATGCGCAGCGCCCCATCGATCATCACCGCCCTTGCCGCCCTGGCCCTGCCGGGGACAGCCCTTGCGCATCACCCGATGGGCGGTGCTGTGCCGCAGACCGTCGCGCAGGGGCTGCTCTCCGGCCTCGCGCACCCGGTGATCGGCATCGATCACCTCGCCTTCGTGATCGCCGCCGGCGTCCTGGCGGCCGGCGTCGCGGACCGCCGCACCCGTCTGGCCTTGCCGCTGGTCTTCCTCGGCGCGGGCGTGATCGGCACGCTCCTGCACGTCGCCGGCATCGGCCTCGGCCCAGTGGAGATCATCGTCGCGGCCTCCGTCCTGCTGGCCGGAGGGCTGCTGCTGCGGCGGCAGGCGCCGACGGCGGGCGCGCTGGTGCCGATCTTCGCGGTGGCAGGGCTGTTCCATGGCCACGCCTTCGCCGAATCGATCATCGGCTCGGAGACCGGCGCGCTCGTCGCCTATCTCCTCGGCCTGGCTGCCGTGCAGGCGGCGATCGCCTATGCCGCAATGGAAGCGGCGCGGCGCTTCGCCGCAGCCGATCCGGTGGTGCCGCGGCGCTGGGCCGGCGCCGCGGCCTGCGCTGTGGGCGTGCTCGCCGGCAGTCTCGCCCTGATCGGCTGACGGCGCGGAGGATCAGCGGCCGCGCCGCGGCATGCCCTGCGGGTCGGCACGGATCTCCTCCATGGTGCGGCGCCAGGCGGCCAGCCGCTCCGGCCCGGCCGGGTGGCTGTCCAGCAGCGAGGTCGCGTCCTTGCCCGACAGCCGCGTCAGCTTGGCCCAGAGCATCCCGCCGCGCTCGAGGTCGAAGCCGGCGCGCGCCATGATCCAGGCGCCAAGATAGTCGGCCTCCCGCTCATCGGCCTTGGAATAGGAGAGCCGCCCCGCCCGCGCCCCGGCCTCCGCGCCGAGGCGGGTAAGGCCGGGATCCACGCCGAGGTAGTTCGCGGCCGCGGCGCCGGCGATGGCGCCCACAACGGCACCGGCCTGGGTGCGCAGCGTGCCCTCGGCGATGTGCTCGGCGATGTGGTGCGCCATCTCATGCGCGACGACGGCGGCGAGTTCGTCCTCCGTCTCCAGCAGCCGCATCATCGCCGTGGTGACGACGATGGTGTTGCGGCCCGAGGCGTAGGCATTGGCCTGGCGACTGTCGAGCAGGTCCACCTGGAACGTGCAGGCGCGTTTCAGGCGCTCGACGCAGAAGGGCTGCGCGGCCTGGGTCAGACGCCCCGCGACGCGCTGCAGCAGGGCGCGGTCGGCGGCAAGGCTGCGGGCATTCTGCGCGGGTGGGGGTGCGGCCGCGATCTCCTGCCGCGCGGCGGCGATGGCGGCGCGGTCCGGCTTCGGCGGCTCGAACGGGTCGTCGCAGGCGCCGAGCATGGCCGTGGCGCCGAGCAGCGCGACGGCCCATCCCGATCGACGCCGGGTGGCGCCGGTGCGGGTCATGATGGCGAAGTCCTCCGTCCCGTCCGGGGAAGGGTCGGGTCCCGGAACGGCGCTCCCTATCAGGGGATGCGGCGGCCCCGGGACAAGGGGCGGGTCAGCCGCGCTCCAGCCGGATGCCGATCGCCTCGGCGCGGGACCGGCTGATGCACCAGAGATCGCCGGGGCGGGAGCGGTCCCAGGCGATGCCCTGCCCCTCCCCCGGCATCGGCACGGTGGCCACGATCTCCAGCATGGAGCCCGCGCGCGGCAGGCGCAGCGCGTAGACCTCCTTGTGGTCGTGGCCGGTGCACCAGAGCAGGTCATCCGCTCCCCAGGAACCGCCGGAGATGCTCATCGGCTCGGCGCGGCGCAGCACCTCGGGCGGAAAGATCCAGCCCTGGCCGGGGCGGAAGCGGTCGTCGAGCTGGACCAGGGTGGTCCAGTACGTATTGCCATAGGGCCGCTGGCTCTGGCCGAAGACACGGCTGTAGTTGGCGAAGACCGCCCACCAGGACCCTGCGTGGCGATCCACCCAGGTGAGCGAGCCGTACTGGATGCCGAAGCTGTGCGTGGCGACGGGGGTGAGGCTCGCGGTGTCGTAGACCTCGAGGGAGCTGGTCATCGGCTCCTGCGGGTAGTTGGAATGCGCGGCGTAGAGGCGGCCATCCTCCAGCACCACGCCAGAATCGAGGTGGATGACGGGACCGTCGCGCGGGCCTTCCCAGCGCGCCACCTCGCGCCCCGTCGCCTTGTCGAGCTTGGCGATGCCGCGATCCGTGACGGGGTAGACGTGGTTCGCATCCACGGCAATGCCCTGGCGCGCGAAGGGCGAGGCGAAACGCGCGAATTCCGTGAAGCGCCAGCCGGCGTTGCGCTGCGCGAAAGCGGGCGCGGCAGGCAGGGTTGCGGCGGCGGCGAGCAGCGCGCGACGACGAAGCATGGACGGTTCCCCCTGGGCGTGGGGGATGATGGCGCGAGCGCCGCGGGGCGTCAGCCCGCGTCCCGCCCCTCCTCCACGGCGTGGCAGGCGACGATGGCCCCGGGCGTGGCGCGCGCCGGGACGAGCTTCGGCACCTCGGCACGGCAGCGGTCATTGGCCAGCGGGCAGCGCGGGTGGAAGGCGCAGCCCGGCGGCGGGGAGATCGGGCTCGGCACCTCGCCGCCCACGGGAATGCGCTGGCGGCCCGTCATGTCGAGGTCCGGGATCGCCTCCATCAGGGCGCGCGTATAGGGGTGGCGCGGCGTCACGAAGAGCGTCTCAGCCGGGGCGAGTTCGGCGATGCGGCCGAGATACATCACGCCGATCCGGTCGCTGATCTGCCGCACCACGGAGAGGTTGTGGCTGATGAAGAGGTAGGTCAGGCCGAGGTCGCGCTGCAGCGTCTTCATCAGGTTCAGGATCTGCGCCTGCACGCTGACGTCGAGCGCCGAGGTCGGCTCGTCACAGACCAGGAATTCCGGGTTGGAGGAGAGCGCGCGGGCGATGGAGATGCGCTGGCGCTGGCCGCCGCTGAACTCGTGCGGGAACTTCTCGCCGTCGAGCGGCGAGAGGCCGACCTGGGTGAGCAGTTGCGCCACGCGGTCGCGCTGGGCAGCCGCGCCCTGGATCAGGCCGAAGGCGCGGATCGGCTCCGCGATGATGTCCCGGACGCGCCAGCGCGGGTTCAGCGAGGCGTAGGGATCCTGGAAGATCATCTGCATGCGGCGGCGCTGCGTGGAGTCCGAGCGTGCCTTCGCCAGGTCCTGCCCGTCGAACAGCACCCGCCCCCGCGTCGGGGGATAGAGGCCGACGACGAGGCGCGCGACGGTGGACTTGCCGCAGCCGCTCTCGCCCACCAGCGACAGGGTGGTGCCCTTCGGGATGTCGAAGGCGATGCCGTCCACGGCCCGCAGGATGCGGCGGGGCTCGCGCGCCAGGGTGCGCTGCAGCCAGGGGCGGGAGACGTCGAAGAAGCGCGCCAAGTCCTCGACCACCATCATCGGCGGGCCGCCCTGGTGGGGGCGTTCGATATGCGCGTCGGCTGCGAAGTCCGTGGGGTCCGGGACGTGGACGACCTGCTCAGCCATGATGCAGGCCCTCCGCGGGGACGTGTTTCTCCGACGCGGGGTCGTAGAGCCAGCAGGCGGCGCGGGTCGGGCCGGTCTCCAGCAGGTCTGGGCGCTCTTCCCGGCACCGCGCGAAGACATGCGGGCAGCGCGGGTTGAAGGCGCAGCCCCGGGGGATGGCGGAGAGGCGGGGCATGGCCCCCTCGATCTGGGCGAGGCGCTCCACGCGGCGGTCGAGCGGCGGAATCGAGGCCATCAGGCCGACGCTGTAGGGGTGCTTCGGGTGCTTCACCACCTCGCGCACCGGGCCGATTTCCGCAATCCGCCCGGCATACATCACGGCGACGCGGTCGGCGGTCTCCGCAATCACACCCATGTCATGGGTGACCAGCATCATCGCCGTCCCCTGTTCCCGCGCCAAGCGCTTGAGCAGCGCGATGACCTGGGCCTGGATGGAGACGTCGAGCGCGGTGGTGGGTTCGTCCGCCACGATCAGCTTGGGCTCGGCACAGAGGGCCAACGCGATGACCACCCGTTGCCGCATCCCGCCCGAGAATTCGTGGGGGTAGCTGTCCACGCGCTGCGCCGCGGCCGGGATGCCGACCAGTTCGAGCCAGCCGACGGCGCGCTTCCGGGCCTCCGCCTGCGTGATGTCGAGATGCGTGAGCATCGTCTCCACCAACTGGTCGCCGACGCGGTACAGCGGGTTCAGCGTGGTCAGCGGGTCCTGGAAGATGGCGCCGATCTCGCGGCCGCGGACATGCCGCATCTGCTCGTAGGGCAGGTTGTCGATGCGTCGTCCGTTCAGCAGGATCTGCCCCGCGGCGATGCGGCCCGGCGGTTCCAGCAGGCCGATGATCGCGGCCCCCGTCATGGACTTGCCGGCGCCGCTCTCGCCGACGACGCCCAGCACCTCGCCCGGCGCGATCGAGAAGGAGACGCCGTCGAGAGCGGTCAGCGTCCCGCGGCGGGTCGGGAATTCGACGCGGAGGTCACGGACTTCGAGAAGCGGCGCGGCCATCAGCGGAGCACCTTGGGATTCAGCGGTGTGCTCATCGCAGCCTCGGGTTCAGCGCGTCGCGCAGCCAGTCGCCGAGCAGGTTCACCGACAGCACCATCGCGATCAGGGCGAGCCCCGGGAAGATCGTGATCCACCACTCCCCGCTCATCAGGAAGTCGTTGCCGATCCTGATCAGCGTCCCCAGCGAGGGCTGGGTGGGCGGCACGCCGACGCCGAGGAAGCTCAGCGTCGCCTCCGTCAGGATGGCGTTGCCGAGTCCGAGCGTGGCGATGACCAGCACCGGCCCCAGCACGTTCGGCAGCACATGGGTCAGCATGATGCGGATGGAGCCGAGGCCGATCACCCGCGCCGCCATCACGTATTCCTTGTTGCGCTCCACCAGGGTGGAGCCGCGCACGGTGCGCGCGAAGGCGGGCCAGGCACTGATGCCGATGGCGAAGATCACCACGAACAACGCGATGCGGTCATGCACCTCCCGCGGCAGCGCAGCGCGGACGATGCCGTCCACCAGCAGCGCGATCAGGATGGAGGGGAAGGTGAGCTGAATGTCGGCGATCCGCATCAGCAGGCTGTCGACCGTGCCGCCGACGTAGCCCGCCACCAGCCCGATGCCGATGCCGAGGATCGTGGCGAACAGCACCGCGCAGATGCCGACGATCAGCGAGACGCGCGCGCCGTACATGATGGCCGAGAGCACATCCCGCCCCTGGTCGTCGGTGCCGAGCGGGTAGGTCGCGTCGCCCTCCCCGGTCCAGGCGGGCGGCTTGAAGGCGTCGATCAGGTTGAGGCTGGCGAGGTCGAAGGGGTTGTGCGGCGCGAGCCAGGTGGCGAAGGCCGCGCCCAGGATGCAGACCAGCGCCACGATGGCGGAGACCACCGTGACGGGGGAGCGCTTGAAGGAGAACCAGACGTCGCTGTCGAGCGCGCGGGCGATGGGACCGGCCATGTCAGGGAGTTCCGTGCGTGTCTGCAGAGAGGGGCGCTGCCCCTCT
>JAIYAI010000109.1 GCA_027489135.1 Acetobacteraceae bacterium | reverse complement strand
ACTTGCGCCCCACAAGATCGCCGAGGCGGCCGAACACCAGCGCGCCGAACGGGCGGACCAGGAAGCCTGCGGCGAAGGCCAGCAGGGCGAAGATGTTGCGCGTCGCCTCGTTGAACATGGGCTGGCCGTCGGCGCCCAGCGGGTTGAAGAAGTTCGCGCCGATGACGGCGGCGAGCGACCCGAAGAGGTAGAAGTCGTACCATTCGAACACGGTGCCGAGAGAGGAGGCGATGATGACCTTCCGTTCCTCCCCCGTCATCGGCCGTACCTGATAGTCACTGACCGGTATTGGCGTCGTCATTCCCAGCTCCCCGATGGCCGGCTCCAGCGATCCGGACCAATTCTAATTTCGACGTCACGGCAGGCGACATCGAGCCGGCCGGCGCAACACTGCCGTGGCCGTGGGACACTCGCTGGCTGGGATGAAGGTGACAACTTTCGCTTACATATAAACGGCTTCACATGTTTCCGTCTTGAATAACAAAATATTCATGAATTGGGCATGCGCCCGACCATGCCTGCGACTGTCAGGCGGCGTCGGCGATCGCCTCTGCCAGCCGCCCCCGATCGAAGCGCCGCTCCATCTCCTGCTGTGTCGTCACGACGTGGAAGCGCAGCGCCCCGCGGATCGACGGGGTCTCGCCACGACGCTGGTCAGGGTGGATCGGCAACGTCGCGAGCAGCGGCGCCTCGGCGAGGAGGGGAAGCAGGTTCGCCGGCTTCGGGGCGGCGAGCTGCATCGCCGCAAGATGGCCGGGCAGGGCGACGCGACGATCCGTCCCCGTCTGGCGTTCTTCGTCTGGCGGCGGTTCGTCCTCGAGCGCCTTCGCATGCAGCCGCACGAGGCCTGCCGCGAGCGCGGCTTCCGCGCCGTGCGGCACGCAGGGCCGCAGCCAGGCCTCGGCGAGCGCGGCCATGTCGGACAGGGCGGCCAGGTAGACCTGCCATCGGCAATGGTGCAGCGCGGCCTGGAAGCCGTCATCCGCGAAGACCTGCTTCTCGGACCGCCCTGACTTCACGCGGCAGTAGTCGAGCACCGTCTTCTGGGCGGTGAAGGCCGCCTGGCCGCGCAGGAAATGGCGGAATGCCTCGGGGTCTCCCACCGCTCCACCACGTCCCAGCAACCGGTCGAGAAAGCCCGCCAGCGTCTCCTCCCCCCCGAAAAGCACGGCTCAGCAAAAAGCCGTGTTGCATGCCTCACATTAACATGGTAGCGGCGCCATCACCTTACATTTCATTAATTCGAACCGTGTCGGAATGTCAGGTGACGGTGCTTGAAGACCGCGCCGCGCCGGTTGGGAAGGGGGAGTACAGACATGCCTCTCGTCGAATCGGGAACGGAGAGGCCGGGGGCGACCGCCCCGGCCATCGATCCGGAAACCGGGCGTGCCTACTGGCGCAAGACCTCGTCCCTGATGTGGACGGTGCTGGCGCTGTGGTTCTTCGCCGGTTTCGGGGTCCATTTCTTCGCGCCGGCGATCAACAGCATCCACGTGCTCGGCTTTCCGCTGGGCTTCTGGTTCGCCGCGCAGGGCAGCCTCGTGATTTTCGTCGTCGCGCTCTTCTGGTTCGCGCGGCGCCAGAATGAGATCGACGAAGAATTCGGCGTGCAGGAGGACTGATCCCATGTCCGCCAGCAACGCGGGGACCAAGGACCCCTTCATCAACAGTCTCGGGAAGATCTACGCCGGCTATACCGGTGGCTTTGTCGCCTTCGTCATCCTGCTCGCCATCCTCGAGCAGATGGGCGTGCCGGATCGGATCATCGGCTACCTCTTTGTCTTCCTGACCATTGCGGTCTACGCCTATATCGGCATCATCAGCCGCACCGCGGCGGTGGCCGAGTACTATGTCGCCGGCCGCCGAGTGCCGGCCCTCTACAACGGCATGGCCACCGGCTCGGACTGGATGTCGGCGGCCAGCTTCATCGGCATGGCCGGTAGCCTCTATGCGCTGGGCTATGGCGGCCTCGCCTTCATCCTGGGCTGGACCGGCGGCTTCATGCTGGTCGCTATCCTGCTCGCGCCGTATCTGCGCAAGTTCGGCCAATACACGGTGCCGGACTTCCTCGGGGCTCGCTATGGCGGCAACCTTGCCCGCGGCATCGGTGTCACCGTGCTGATTACCGCCAGCTTCGTCTATGTCGTGGCGCAGATCGTCGGCGTCGGTATCATCACCCAGCGCTTCCTTGACGTCAGCTTCACCACCGCGGTCTTCCTCGGGCTGGCAGGCATCCTGGTTTGTTCCATGCTCGGTGGCATGCGCGCGGTCACCTGGACCCAGGTTGCGCAGTACATCATCCTGATCATCGCCTACCTGATCCCGGCCGTCCTGATGTCGGCCAAGATCAGCGGCGTCCCGCTCCCACAGATCATGTACGGCTTCGCGCTGGAGCGGATCGAGGGCCTCGAGAACACCTTCCGCGCCGCCGGGATGACCCCGCCACCCGGCGTGACGGGCTGGCACACCGCGCCCTTCATCGGCGCGAACGGCGCCTTCTCCTGGTCCGCGGCGGTCAACTTCTTCGCCCTGGTGTTCTGCCTGATGGTCGGCACCGCGGCGCTGCCGCATATCCTGATGCGCTACTTCACCACCCCATCGGTCCGTGAGGCCCGGCAGAGCGTGGCTTGGTCGCTGTTCTTCATCTTCCTGCTGTACTTCACGGCGCCGGCCTATGCCGCCTTCGCGAAGGTGGAGATCTACCAGAACATCATCGGCCAGCCGATCGCGTCCCTGCCGGACTGGATCAAGAATTGGCAGATCATCTCGCCCTACGGGGTGCCCTGGATCAACATCGTCGATGCCAACCGTGACGGCATCCTGCAATGGAGCGAGTTCCGCATCCATCCCGACGTCGTCGTGCTGGCGACGCCGGAGATCGCGGGCATGCCCTATGTCATCGCCGGCCTCGTCGCCGCGGGCGGCCTGGCGGCGGCGCTCTCCACCGCCGACGGCCTGTTGCTGGCGCTCGCCAACGCGCTCAGCCACGACGTCTACTACAAGATGATCGACCGGAACGCGCCGACCAAGCGTCGCCTCGTCATCTCGCGCGTGCTGCTGCTGATCGTGGCCGTGCTCGCGGCCTGGACGGCGGGCAATGCGGGCGCGGACATCCTCTTCCTCGTCGCCTGGGCCTTCTCGATCGCGGCGGCCGGCCTCTTCGCCGCGCTCGTGATGGGGGTCTGGTACAAGAAGACGACCAATGCCGCCGCCTGCTGGGGCATGGCCGTCGGCTACGTCTTCACCTTCGGCTACCTGATCTGGACCGAGTTCTTCGGTCTGTCCTTCGTCGAACTCTTCGGCACGAAGGAGGCGATCCTCGCGGCCGCCCGGCAGACCGCCGCGCTCACCGTCGTCGATCCGGAGTTGAAGGCCTATGCCGCCGCGTTGGTGGCCAATGCGGCGCAGATCCAGGACGGTGCGCTGTCCTGGTTCGGCCAGCTGATCCTGACGACCGACAGCGTCACCCTGCGCGGACGCTGCGTGGCGCGGCTCTGGACCCTCAACAACATCTCGGGCGGGATCATCGGCGTGCCGCTGTCCTTCCTGACGATCTGGGCGGTCTCGAAGTTCACCACCGCGCCGTCGCAGGCCATGCAGGACTTCATCGACGACATCCGCATCCCGCGCGGCGGCGTTCGCCTCGTGGACCGGCGCGAGGCGGTGGAGTAGGCAGCGGCGCGGGCGCCGGCCCGGGCTGGCGATCGGGGGCGGCCGCGGCGACGCGGCCGCCCCCATGCTTGAGGAGGAAGAGTGATGGCCGAACCTGCCAGCGGGGCCAGCTTCCTGACGGACCATCTGCTCTTCTGGGTCGTGACCTATGTGCTGGCGCTCACGGCCTGGGCCTGTATCGGCCGCTTCGCGATGCAGGCCTTCATCACGGCGGACAGCCGGAACTACATCTGGCGCGGCTTCCGGCTGCTGACCGACTGGGCGGTCTGGATGGCCCGGCGCGCCATCCCCTCCTTCGTCGGCGAGACCTGGCTGCCCCTCGTCGCGGCCCTGTGGCTGTTCGGGCTCCGCCTTGTCTTCGGCATCATGATGCTGTCGGCCGGACTGGCCCCGCGCATCTCCCCGCCACCCGGCTGAGGGCGCATCGCATGACACCCCAGGGCCTTTTCATTGCCACCGTCGCCCTCTGCCTGGTGAACGGCCTGATCAGCCCCATGGTCGCCGTGGCCTGGCATCTCTACCCGGTCTGGCTGCCGGAGATGTTGCCGCCGACGCGCGAGATCGTGTTCTACGGGGCGAGCCTCCTGGTCTCGACCGGGACGCTGCTGCTTTCCGCCGTGCCGGCGGCGGTGGCCGAGCGGGTGGGCGGCCTGTCGCAGCGGGCGGCCAACGGCATCTGGCTGGCCGGCGCCGCCTTGCTGGTCGCCGCCGGCCTGCGCTGATCGCGGCGACGCACGGAAGGGGCTT
>JAIYAI010000592.1 GCA_027489135.1 Acetobacteraceae bacterium | reverse complement strand
CCTGGCGTTCCTCCAGCTCGATCGCCGGATCGTGCCAGGGGAAGTCCTCCACCGGCGCGGCGGGCACGGGGGCGGCGACGGAGGCGTTCTGCGCGGCGCCGCCATAGAGACCCGCGAGGAAGCCGTTCAGCCAGGCGCGCTGCGCGGGCGAGAAGGGCGCGCTTTCGGGGATCAGCGGCGTCGGCGCGGGGCCGAAGGACTGGGGGATGATCGCGTTCATGCCGCGGTCTCCAGCGCGATGGCGGCAAGCGCGGCGTCGTCGTGCCGCGCGGTGAAGGCCTGGAAGCTCTCGCCCGGCGCATCGCGCAGCCAGGCCTGCAGCAGGGCGAGCACGGTGTCGTTCAGCGCGTCCTGCGGAACCTTGGGCAGCACCAGGCGGCCGATCCTCTGCTCCGGCCCCGCGCCGCCGCCGACATGCAGGTCGTAGCCCTCGACCAGGTCCTCGCCACGCTCGACCTTGGCGCCGAGCAGGCCGATATCGGCGACGTAGTGCTGTGCGCAGGAATGGTGGCAGCCGGTCAGGTGGATGTTGATCGGCGCCGGCAGGGTGATGCGGGCGTCGAGGAAATCCGCCAGTTCGGCGGCGTGGCGCTTGGTGTTGGAGGCGGCGAATTTGCACCCCGCATTGCCGGTGCAGGCGACGAGGCCGCCACGGACATGCGATGCCTGCCAGCCGAGGCCGAGCGCCTCGATCGCCGCGCAGGCGGCCTCGACCTGCGCATCGGGGATGTCGCTGACCAGCAGGTTCTGCCAGACGGTGAGGCGGATGGTGCCGCTGCCGAAGCGCCGCGCGAGGTCGGCGATGCCGCGCAGCTGCGCCACCGTCAGCCGTCCTACGGGCGTGACGAGGCCGATATAGTTCAGCCCTGCCTGCTTCTGGCGGTGCACACCGAGATGCCCGTGCTTCGCCGGCGCCGGGCCGGGGGCGATCTCCTCGCAGCGCTCGAGGTCGAAGCCCAGGCGCTGCTCGACAAGGGCCACGAAGCTCTCGATGCCGAGGCGGTCGAGCACGTATTTGAGGCGCGCCTTGGTGCGGTCCGTCCGGTCGCCCTCCGCGATGAAGACGCGGAGGATGGCGTCGCAGACCTGCACCACCTGCTCGGGACGAAGGACGATGCCGGTCGGGCGGGCGAAGTCGTGGTGTCCGGTGATGCCGCCGAGGGTCAGGCGATAGCGCAGCCCCATCGGCGTCGTCACGGCGCGCAGCGCGATGTCATTGGTCTCCTCCAGCACCTCCACCGCGCCGCCGCCGGCGACGGAGATGTTGAACTTGCGCGGCAGGGCGAAGAGGTCGCGGGTGTTCAGGATGTGGTGATGCAGCGCGCGGACCAGCGGGCGGGTATCGACCAGTTCCAGCGCGTCGATGCCGGCGGTCGGGCTCGCGGTGATGTTGCGGATGTTGTCGGCGCCGGTGCCCTTCGGGATGATCCCGATCTCGGCGAGGCGCATCACCACCTCCGGCCCCTTCTCGGCCGGGATCTCGCGGAACTGCAGGTTCGCGCGGGTGGTGATGTCGGCGTAGGGGCCGGCGCAGTCCTCCGCGATCGCGGCGATGCCGTCCATCTGGTGTGCGGTCAGGATGCCGCCCGGGATACGCAGGCGGCACATGAAGGCGTTCTGCGCGGGGCCGACGAAGAACAGGCCGTGGAACCGGCCGATGAAATCCTCGATCGGCTTCGGGAATTTCCCCGCCGTGGCGCGGGCTGTCATCTCGTCCCAGCGGTCGAGGGGATGGCGCTCCCGCTTCGCCTCCTCCTGCGGCACCAGTTTGCCGCCGCGCGCCAGGGTGGCGTCCTGCGCGGCGCGGAGCGCGTCCGGTGGCGCGCCACCCTCGCCGGCGCCGGCGGGCAGCAGCGTGCCGCGCCGCGCCTCCACCCCGGCCATGAAGCCCTTGAGGTATTCCTGCTGTTCCGGGCTGAAGGCGGCGTCGGTCACTATGCGGCCTCCGCGAAGCGCGCGCCGAAGGCGAGATGGGCGCGGAAAGGCGCGACGGGCCGGCCGCGCGCCATGAGGTCGAGGTAGAAGGGCGCATCCGCCGTGTCGCCATAGAGCACGGCCCCGACCAGCCGCCCCTCGCGCAGCCAGAGTCGGCGGTAATGCCCGGCCTCCTCGTCGGTCAGGGTCACGGCCTCGGCATCCGCCGGTGCGATCTCGCCGGCCGACCAGACGGCGATGCCGGAGACCTTGAGCGCCGCGGTGTCCGGGCGCGGGGCATAGGCGGCCACGTCGCCGGCGAGCGTCGCGGCCGCGATCTCCGCCATGGCCAGCGCCGGCGTGACCAGGCCGCAGACCGTGCCAAGATGCTCGGCGCACTCTCCCACGGCCAGGATGCTGGGCTCGCTGGTCCGCATCGCGTCGTCCACCACGACGCCGCGGTTGACCGCCAGGCCCGAGGCCTGCGCCAGCGCGACATGCGGCCGCACGCCGACGGCCATTACCACGAGGTCGCAGGGGATGCGGCTGCCATCGGCCAGGCGCAGCGCGGCGACATGGCCGGCGCCCTCGATCGCCTCGGTCTTCGCGGGCATGGCGAAGCGCAGGCGGCGCGTCGCGCCTAGCTGCTGCGCCAGCAGCGCGCCGGCGGGGGCATCGAGCTGCCGTTCCATCGGCCAGCCCACGGCATGTACCACGGTGACCCGTGCGCCGATCTGGGAGAGGGAGACAGCGGCCTCCAGCCCCAGCAGCCCGCCGCCGATGACGACGGCGCGGGTGCCGTGCACGACGTGGCGGCGGATCGCCTGCACATCGGCGATGCTGCGGTAGAGAAAGACCCCCGCCATCTCCGCCCCGGGCAGGGGCAGGCGCACGGCCTCCGATCCCGTGGCCAGCACGCAGCGGTCGAATTCCAGGGTCTCGCCGCGCGCCGTGGTCGCCGTCCCGGCCTGCACCGCCGTGACATGTGTCGCCGGCCGGTAGGCGATGCCGAGGCCGCGCAGCGTCCGCGCGTCATGGGTGATCAGCGCGCCCGGCTCGGCCTCGCCCGAGAGCACGCGCCCCAGGGCGACGCGGTCATAGGGCAGCGCAGCCTCTGCCCCCGCCAGCGTCACCGCCAGCCCGCGCGTCGCCGCCGCCTCGGCGCAGCGCATGCCCGCGGGCCCGGCGCCAATCACCAGGACGCGCATGGCTCAGGCCGCCGCCGGCAGGGCGTGGCGCTCGTGCAGGAAACGCAGCACCGCCTCCCGCGCCGCCAAGAACTTCGGCTCCGAGGCCAGGGCCAGGCGGTCGCGTGGCCGCGGGAGATCCACGTCGAGAATCTCGCCGATCGTCGCGTTCGGGCCGTTGGTCATCATCACGATGCGGTCGGAGAGCAGCACCGCCTCGTCCACGTCATGGGTGATCATCATCACCGTGGTGCCGAGTTCCGCATGGATATGCATGACCTGGTCCTGCAGATGCGCGCGGGTGAGCGCGTCGAGGGCGCCGAAGGGCTCGTCGAGCAGCAGCACCTTGGGCTTCATCGACAGCGCCCGCGCGATGCCGATGCGCTGCTTCATGCCGCCCGAGATTTCCGCCGGGCGCTTCTGCGCATGCGCGTCCATGCGCACGAGCGCCAGGTTGTGCAGGGTCCAGGCGTGGCGTTCGGCCTTCGACATGTCGCGGCCCACGGTGCGGTCCACGGCAAGCTTCACGTTCTCGTAGCAGGTCAGCCAGGGCAGCAGGCTATGGTTCTGGAAGACCACGGCGCGGTCCGGGCCGGGCTCCGACACCTCCCGCCCCTCCAGGATGGCGCCGCCGCTGGTCGCGGGCAGCAGCCCCGCGACGACGTTGAGCAGGGTGGACTTGCCGCAGCCCGAATGCCCGATGACCGCGACGTATTCGCCCTTGCGGACCTTCAGGTCGATGCCGTTCAGCACGGGCAGCGGCGCGTTGCCGAAGCGGACGGAGACGCGGCTGATCTCGAGGAATGCGCGATCCATGACGGTCTCCTTCACTGCGCCGCGGTGCCGCGGGTGACGGCGTGGCCGACGAAGGCTATCAGGCGGTCCAGCAGGAAGCCGACCACGCCGATATAGACCAGCGCCACGATGATGTCCGCGAGGTTGGAGCTGTTCCAGGCATCCCAGACGAAGAAGCCGATGCCGACGCCGCCGATCAGCATCTCGGCGGCGATGATCGCCAGCCAGGAGAGGCCGACGCCGATGCGCAGGCCGGTGAAGATGTAGGGTGCGGCGGCGGGCACCACGATGCGCAGGAACCAGTCGAAGTGGGAGAGGCGGATGACGCGGGCCACGTTGCGGTAGTCCTGCGGCACGTTGCGCACGCCGACCGCGCTGTTGATGATGATGGGCCAGACCGCGGTGATGAAGATCACGAAGATCGCGCTGGGCTGCGCTTCCCGGAAGGCCGCGAGCGAGAGCGGCAGCCAGGCCAGCGGCGGCACGGTGCGCAGCACCTGGAACAGCGGATCGAGCGCGCGCATGGCGAGGCGGGAGGAGCCCACCAGCATCCCCAGCAGGATCCCGGCGATGGCGGACAGCGTGAAGCCGACCGCCACGCGCTCGAGGCTGGCCATCAGGTGCAGACCGAGGCCCTTGTCGAGCCCGCCGCGGTCGTAGAAGGGGTTGGTGATCAGCTCCCCCGCGCTCGACCAGACCACGGAGGGCGGCGGCAGCGAGGCGTCGGGGCCGGAGGCCGCGTATTCCCAGATCCCGAGCAGGGCGAGCACCAGCAGCGCCGGCGGCACCACGACATTCGCGGTGTGCCGCAGCTTCGGCAGGATGCGGGAGGCGAGGCGCGGCGCCGTGGGCGCCGCGACGGGCGTGCTGGCCAGGGTCTCGGCCGGGGCGGCCGGTGGGGTGATCGCGTTCATGGGATCAGGCCGCCGAGAGCTTCTTGATGGCCAGCGAGTCGAGATAAGCCCGCGGGTCCGCCGGATCGAAGACCTTGCCGTCGAAGAAGGTCTCCCGCCCGCGGCTGGTGCCGGACGGCGTCTCCGCGTTCGGGACGCCGGCGCGCTCGGCGCCACGGCGCCAGATCTGCTCGCGGTTCACCTGGCGGATCAGCGCGGCCGTATCGGTCCCCTCCGGCAGGATGCCCCAGCGGATGTCCTCGGTCAGGAACCACAGCTCATGCGACTGGAAGGGGTAGCTGGCGTGGTCGTTCCAGAACTTCATCAGCAGCGGGCTGTTCTCGACCTTGCGGCCGTCGCCGTAGTCGATGTTGCCGCGCGCGCGGTCGATGATGTTCTGCACCGGCACGTTGAACCAGGCGCGCCGGCCGATGATGGTGCACATCTCCTCCTTGTTGGCGGGGACGTCGCACCACCGCGCCGCCTCGATGACCGCGGCGGTGATGGCGATGGCGGCGTTCGGGTTCCGCTCCACCCAGTCGGCGCGCAGGGTCAGCGACTTCTCCGGATGGTCCTTCCAGAACTCGCCGGTGACGGCGGCGGTGAAGCCGATCTTCTGGTCGACGAGCTGCTCGTTCCAGGGCTCGCCGACGCAGAAGGCGTCCATCGTGCCGACCTTCATGTTCGCCACCATCTGCGGCGGCGGCACGACGATGGTCTGCACGTCCCGCTCCGGATCGATGCCGGCGGCCGCGAGCCAGTAGCGGATCCAGAGGTCATGCGTGCCACCGGGGAAGGTCATCGCGGCGGTCAGCTCCTTGCCCGCCGCCTTCTTGCGCTCGAAGGCGAGCTTCAGCGGCGAGGCATCCTTCTGGACGTTGAGGTCCTTGTATTCGTTG
>JAIYAI010000793.1 GCA_027489135.1 Acetobacteraceae bacterium | reverse complement strand
TCGCCCACCTTGGTGCGGTAGCCATCCGGCATGCGCAGGACGAAATCGTGCACCTGGGCGAGCTTCGCGGCCTGCTCGACCTCCTCGTCGGTCGCGCCGGGGCGGCCATAGGCGATGTTGTAGCGGATGGTGTCGTTGAACAGCACCGTGTCCTGCGGCACCACGCCGATGGCGCCGCGCAGGGACCCCTGCGTCACGCCCCGGATGTCCTGCCCGTCCACCACGATGCGCCCGCCATCCGCGTCGTAGAACCGGAACAGCAGGCGGGAGATGGTGGACTTCCCCGCGCCGGTGGGCCCGACGATCGCCAGCATCCGCCCGGCCGGCACGCTGAAGGAGACGCCCTTCAGGATGGTGCGGTCGGGCCGGTAGCCGAAGCGGACATCCTCGAAGGCGACGGCGCCGGGGCCGGGGGCGAGGTCCGGCGCGCCGGGCGCATCGGCGATCTCGGCCGGTTCCGAGAGCAGGCTGAACATTGCCTCGGTATCGGTCAGGCCCTGGCGGATCTCGCGGTAGGCGAAGCCCAGGATGTTCAGCGGCAGATAGAGCTGGATCAGGTAGGTGTTCACCAGCACGAAGTCGCCGACCGTCATCCGCCCCGCCGCGACGCCCTGCGCCGCCAGCAGCATCACGATGGTGAGACCGATCGCGATGATCGCCGCCTGGCCGCCGTTCAGAAGGTTGAGGGTGGATTCCGACCGGACATAGGCGTTTTCGTAGCGGGTGAGGGAGGCATCGTAGCGCCGGACCTCGTGCGCCTCGTTGTTGAAGTACTTGACCGTCTCGTAGTTCAGCAGGCTGTCGATCGCCTTGGTGTTGGCGTCCTGGTCGGTGTCGTTCATCTCCCGCCGGAAGCGCAGCCGCCAGTTCGTGAACAGCAGCGTGAAGGCGACGTAGAGGCCGATGGTACCGAGCGTCGCGATGGCGAAGTCGATGTCGAACATCCGCCACAGGATCACCGCGACCAGCAGGATCTCGATGATCGTCGGGACGATGTTGAAGACGAGGAAGTTCAGCACGAAGGAGATGCCGCGCGTCCCCCGCTCGATCACGCGGGAGAGGCCGCCGGTCTGGCGGTCCAGGTGGTAGCGCAGCGACAACTGGTGCAGGTGGCGGAACACCGCGAGGCCGATGCGCCGCCCCGCCCGCGCCTGCACGCGGGAGAACAGCATGCCCCGGATCTCGCCGAAGGCGGAGGCCGAGATGCGCAGCAGCCCGTAGCCGAGGACCAGGAAGATCGGCACCGACAGCGCCGCGCCCAGAGGGTCCTTCGGCGCCAGTGCATCGACGGCCCGGGCATAGGCGAGGGGGACGAGCACATTCGCCGCCTTGGCCAGCACCAGGCACCCCAGCGCCGCCAGGACGCGCAGCCGCAGCCCTGGCTCGTCCTTCGGCCAGAGCCAAGGCAGCAGGGCCATCAGGGTGTGGAACTGTCCCCGTTCGCCGGTCGGGCCGGGTGCTGGGGTACGGGCATGCGGAGGGCTCACGCCCGGGCTATGGGTCCCCCGGGCGCGGGCCGCAACCCGGCCATCCGGCGCGCGGAGACGATCCAGGCATGAGCGGGTTCCAGCGGCACATCGACGCCTGCAACAACATCGCCTCCCCGGCGGGGCTGATCCCCTTCCGCATCGGCGATGCGCCGGTCGGCTGGCTGGGCCCGGATCTCGCCCGGGCGCTGACCTTCCACCCGCGGGAGATCCATTTCGACGGCTCGGGCGCGGCGCTGGCCACGAACATCCGCGGCGCCGGGGCGCGGTCCGATGCGCTGGCCCGCGTCGCCCGCGCCGTGGCGGATCGCGGCCATTGCCGCATCCGCGACGAGGCCTTCGATGTCCGCCCGACGCCTGGGGGGCCGGTGCTTGCGACGCTCGACCGCGGCGCCATCCCGGCCTTCGGGGTGATCGCCCAGGGGGTGCATGTGAACGGCCTGGTGCGGCGGGCCGACGGCCTGCACCTCTGGGTCGGCGTGCGCGCGGCGCACAAGGCGGTGGCGCCGGGCAAGCTTGATCACATCGTGGCAGGCGGCATCCCGGCCGGACTCTCGCCCTTCCAGTGCATGGTGAAGGAGGCGGGGGAGGAGGCCTCGATCCCGCCCGATCTCGCCGCCCGCGCCAGGCCCTCCGGCACGCGCCTCTCCTACATGATGCGGCTGGAGGAGGGGCTCCGGCGCGACGTGCTGCACGTCTTCGACCTCGACCTGCCGCAGGACTTCACCCCCATCCCGAACGACCACGAGGTGGCGCGGTTCGAGCTCTGGCCGGCGCGGCGGGTGCTGGAGGCGGTGCGCGACACGGACGAGGTCAAGTTCAACGTGAACCTGGTGCTGATCGACCTCTTCCTGCGGGAAGGACTGATCGATCCCGAGTGGGCGGAGGGCCGGCGGCTGCGGGCGGGGCTGGACCAGGGGCCGGCCTGAGCCAGGGCAGGTCAGGACGGGGGCTCGGCGCGCGACGGGCCGCGACCTGTAAAGCGTGCCGACACCGGGCAGGGCGCTGTTCGCGGGTACGGGATGGAAAATCCGCGATCGTCCCGAAATAAGATGGACGTTTTGATATTCAATCCCTTGATCCCGACCCCATCCCATCCCAACCGATGCGCCCAATGTCACGCCGGTGACGCGCAGAAATGGCTGAAAAACAACATAATTTTTCGATTCCTGTAAAGCGCGCCGACAGGTCGTACCACGCTCTCCCGCAGCCACGGGCAAACCGTTGAATTACGATATTTTCATTATTTGGCATGTCGCTTGCTGTCCCGGGGGCAAGACGGCCGCGCCCGAAGCGATCGGGCCGCCGTGGTCCTGCTTCGGTTTCCTGGGAGACCCTGATGCGCCGCTTCCGCCTTTTCGCGCTCGCCGGCATGGCTGCCTGCGGACTCGCCGTGCCTGACGCCCG
>JAIYAI010000515.1 GCA_027489135.1 Acetobacteraceae bacterium | reverse complement strand
GTCGAGCGCCGTCCGCCCAGGATTGGACACGCCGACGTTGCGGTATTCGCCCAGCAGGATCTGGTACTTGCGATTGGACAACAGCACGGTGGTGACGTTCAGCTTCTCCCGCGCCTGGGTCCAGAGCGCCTGCGGCGTGTACATGGCCGAGCCATCGGCCTGCAGCGCGATGACCCGGCGGTTCGACCCGATGGCGACCGCAGCGCCCGTGGCGACCGGTGGGCCATAGCCGATGGCGCCGCCGCAATTCTGCAGCCAGTCATGCGCCGGCGCGGCGTGGGTGTAGGGAAAGAAGCCACGGCCATAGGTGACGGCCTCGTCCACCACCACGGAGCCTTCCGGCATCAGGGCGGCGACGGTGCGCGCCAGCCCCTCGGGGCTCAGCGCGCCGCGCCCGGCCTCGGGCCGCGGTCCGGGATCGGGCATCTCGACCGCCGCGGGGCAGCCCAGCGAATCGGCCAGGGCCCGCAGCGCCGATTCGGCATCCTGGTCGATGCGGGTCAGCACGTGGATCTCGGCGGCGTCGGGGTAGAGGCGGCTCGGCTTGCCCGGGTAGCCGAAGAAGCCGACCGGGTCGCGGGCATTCACCAGCACCAGGTGCTCGACCCACTTGAGCGCCTCGGTCGCCTGCTCGACGACATAGGGCACGCGCTCCAGCGGCAGCCGGCCGCGGCCGCGCTGGGCCCGGCCGTTCGAGCCCTCGCACATCGCCTTCGCGCCGGTCTTGGCCAGGATCCGCTGCACCTGGCGCTGCGCGCCCTCCTTCAGCGCGAGGCCGCCGAGCAGCAGCAGCACGTTCGACTTGCCACGGATCACCCGCGCCACCTGGTCAACCGCATGCGGGTCGGCCTGCGGCACCGCAGGCACCGGCAGGGCGGCCGCGACCTCGCCACCTTCGTTCCAGGAACTGTCGGAGGGCAGGATCAGGGTCGCGATCTGGCCGGGCGAGGTCTTCGCCGCCTGCACCGCCACCGCGGCATCACGCCCGACATCCTGGCTGCGGGTCGAGGTGCGGACGAAGGCGGAGACGCCGCGCGCCCAGCCCTCGGTATCGGCGGTCAACGGTGCGTCGAACGGCCGGTGGTAGACCGCCTGGTCGCCAACCACGTTGACGATGCCGGCGCGTGCGCGGCGGGCGTCGTGCAGGCCGGAGAGGCCGTTGGCAAGGCCGGGTCCGCAATGCAGCAGGGTGCAGGCGGGGGTGTCGGCCATGCGGAAATAGCCGTCCGCGGCCCCGGTCACGATGTTCTCCTGCAGGCCGAGGATGCAGCGCATGCCGGGAATGCGGTCGAGCGCCGCGACGAAATGCATCTCGCTGGTGCCTGGATTGGTAAAGCAGACGTCGACGCCGCTCCCGAGCAGGGTATGGACCAGGCTTTCGGCTCCGTTCACGGCGTTTTCCTCCTCACGGCGCGACGATGAGCGGGGAGCCTGCGCGGGGCCGGGACGGACGGCAAGGCCCGCGGCGCCGAGGCAGCGAATCCCAAAAGCTGGGGCAATACATTTTTGTTGACATTTTACGGTTTATGAACGATACAGTCGCTCATGGGAAACACATCGTCCCGACCGTATCTGACGCAGGCGTTCGAGAGGCCGCCCGAGCGCGTGGACGAAGGCCTCGGCTGGCCGCTCACGCTGGTCGTCGGCCTGATCTGCGGCGCCATGGCGGTCCTGGTCTTCCAGGAAGGCACCCTGCTGATCCTGCACATGTACCAGGGGCAGAACCCCTTCCTGGTGAAGATCTTCGGCTACACGCCGGCGCCCTACCAACTCGACCTCGACCTGCTCGGCCTGCCGCATGTCGCCACCGAGAGCATCTGGGGCGCCGTCATGGGCATCCCGCTGGCGACCTATCTCTGCCGCGGCCAGCGCGTGCCCATGCTGGCGGCGGGCGCCGCCTACGGGTTCGGTGCGGTCGGCGGTCTTCTGCTGGTGATCCTGCCGACCCTGCGGGGCCTGCCGATCGGCGCCGGCGCGCCGCGCGAGGTCATCACCGTGACGCTGCTGCTGTGCGCCGGCTGGGGGTGGGGAACCGCCCTTCTCCTGAAGCTCGTCGCCCGGCGCTGATCCTCCCCGCTGGCGGCTGCGCCTTGCGCAGGCCGCGCTGCGTGCCACCTTGTGCGCGGGGCACGCGTGGTGGCTGGCCCGGGCACGAGACGCCTGCCCGGGTCACGCCCGTGCGGGCGACCGGCGCGCGATGGGGGTCCTGGGGAGAGCGGACATGACCGACAGCAGCATCGATTCGACCGGCGTCGCGGCGGCGCACCCGGATGCGTCCCCCGGCCGCAGCCGCTGGATCGTCTCCCGTCGCGCGGCGCTCGGGCTGCTCGGCGCCGGCGCGCCGGTGCTTGTCGCAGCACCGCCGGTTCGCGCCCAGCCCTTGCTCGACAGGGTCTCCTTCGTCACCAACTGGCGTGCCCAGGCCGAGCATGGCGGCTACTACCAGGCCCAGGCCGCCGGCCTCTACCGGGAGGCGCGGCTGGAGGTGGAGCTCCGCTCCGGCGGGCCGCAGGTGAACCCGGCGCAGCTCCTGCTCGGCGGCCGCATCGACATGTC
>JAIYAI010000526.1 GCA_027489135.1 Acetobacteraceae bacterium | reverse complement strand
GCGTCGTGCCCATTGGCCTCGGGCTCGCCGAGCTCCGCCAGCGGCCGTGCCGGTGCGCCGCGTCGTGCCCGTGGGCCTCGGGCTCGCCGAGCTCCGCCAGCGGCCGTGCCGGTGCGCCGCGTCGTGCCCGTGGGCCTCGGGCTCGCTGCGCTCCGCCGGCGGCCGTGCCGGTGCGCCAGGCCGTGCGCGCGGGCCTCGAGCTCGCCGAGCTCCGCCAGCGGCCGTGCTGGTGCGCCAGGCCGTGCCCATGGGCCTCGGGCTCGCCGAGCTCCGCCGACGCTGGGCTGGTGCGCCAGGCCGTGCCTGGGATCCCCAAGGCTGCCGAGCTCCGCCGGCGTCGTGCTGGTGCGCCAGGTCGTGCCCGGCATGCCCGGAGTCTACCGAGCTCCGCCGGCGCCGTGGTGGTGCGTCAGGCCGCGGCCGGATCCTCGAGGTCGCCGATCGCCGCTGACGGCCGTGCTGGTGCGGTCGGCCGTGCGCAGGATCCTCGAGCTCGGCGAGCTCCGCCGACGCCGTGCTGGTGCCCCAGATCGTGCCGCGGGGTGCCTCCCGAGGACCACCCGCTCTCGCGCACCGGGGCGGCGCCAGGGCAGGGCCGGCGACCCCGCGGAGGACCACCCGCCCTCGCGCACCGGGGCAGCGCCAGGGCAGGGCCGGCGACCCCGAGGAGAACCACCCGCCCTCGCGCACCGGGGCAGCGCCAGGGCGCGGCCGGCGACCTCGCACAGGACCACCCGCCCTCGCGCACCGGGGCGGCGCCAGGGCGCGGCCGGCGAACCCGCGGAGGCATCGATGCCCTCGTACTCCGGGGCGGCGCTGGCGGTGCGTCGCACAACCTCCAAAACGCCAGAAATAATCGTCAACAAGCACGTCAACACAGGAAAAAATACGGCGCTAGAGATGCGCCGCGCGTTAGCCGCCCGTGTAGGCCAAGGGCCCAGAGGGACCCGCGAAGGGGGGGGCCTCCTCCCTCGGCCGCCTCCCCGGCCCTCGCCTGCGGGGAGGCGGTGCCGGGCGGGGCGAGACCGCAGCCATGCCGCCGGGACCCTCGAAGTCGCCGAGCTCCGCCGGCGCCGTGCTGGCGCGCCAGGCCGCGGCCGAGACCCTCGAGGTCGCCGAGCTCCGCCGGCGCTGTGCTGACGCGCCAGGCCGCGGCCGGGATCCTCGAGGGCGCCGAGCTCCGCCGGCTCCGTGCTGACGCGCCAGGCCGCGGCCGGGATCCTCGAGGGCGCCGAGCTCCGCCGGCGCTGTGCTGACGCGCCAGGCCGCGGCCGGGTTCCTCGCGGCCGCCGATCGCCGCCGGCGCTGTGCTGGCGCGCCAGGCCGCGGCCGGGTTCCTCGCGGCCGCCGAGCTCCGCCGGCGCCATGCTGGCGCGCCAGGTCGTGCCGGAGAGCCAGGAGGTTGCCGAGCTCCGCCGACGCCGTGCTGACGCGCCAGGCCGCGGCCGGGATCCTCGGGGTCGCCGATCGCCGCTGACGCCGCGCTGGCGCGCCCGGTCGCGGCCGGGACCCTCGAGGTCGCCGAGCTCCGCCGGCGCCGTGCTGACGCGCCAGGCCGCGGCCGGGATCCTCAAGGTCGCCGATCGCCGCTGACGCCGCGCTGGCGCGCCCGGTCGCGGCCGAGAGCCACGAGGTTGCCGAGCCCGCCGGAGCCGTGCTGGCGCGCGAGGTCGGCTCTGGGATCCTCGAGTTCGCCAGCCCTTCGGCCACCGTCCACCTACCGTCCATAGCACTGTCCATAATTAAGGTATTGAATTGTAAGGACATGGACGCTGTGGACGCAGTGGACGCACTGCGGGCGGTATGCGCTCGCGCACTATGCCCGCATATAGGGAACAGGGCGCGTCCACAGCGTCCACAGCGTCCACCCGCCATGTTTTCAATGGCTTACCTATGGACGGTGCTATGGACGGTAGGGGGACGCTGTCCTAGCCAGGGGGCGACGGAGGGGGAGACGTGTCGCCCTCCCGAACCGGGCGCCAATGCCCGCACCATGTATCGCGCGCGACAGGCGCCCCGCGCAATGCGTGATGGTCCGAGAGGCATCGCCCGCGCCGTCGGTCCTTCGCCGCATACCAAAAGCACGAGGCGCAATGCTGCGTTGAGAGGTCGGCCGTCGCGTTCCTCTCGGCTGGATCGGGGGGCGCGGGAGGGGAATCCGGTGATGCGGCCGGCCGGCGAGCGAGCGGGGCGAGCCCCTCGAGCACGAGGGGAAGGGGGATCGCCGTAGCCCGCACCTTGGCGCCCACCAGCACCGGATTTTTGGGGACAACCGCCTCCGGCAGGTTCCGAAGATCCTCACTCCATCCGCCCTCACTCCACCGGCTATCGGCAAAGAGCCGGCGCAGGCGGGGATGCGAATGCACGACCCACAAGCAACGCGGGCCGTTCGGGTCCGACATGGGGAAATGGGCAATCTTCATCCCGTGACCCAAGAGGACGCGCGCCGCATGGTCTGCGTCCGATTCCTCGCCAAGCGCCCGAGTGACAAGCTGGCCAATGGTCGGGCGCTCTCCGTGCTCTTGCAGGTCCGCCGCCGATTGGATCAGGTGCGCCAAGCAAAGCGCCGGTCCTTGCTCCCCGGCGAG
>JAIYAI010000748.1 GCA_027489135.1 Acetobacteraceae bacterium | reverse complement strand
GTCACCTCGACCTTCACGGGCTCCTTCAGGAGTTCGCCGGCGAGACGGCCGATCTCCTGCGGCATGGTCGCCGAGAAGAACAGCGTCAGGCGCTGCTTCGGCACCTGCGCGACGATCTTGCGCACCGCCGGCAGGAAGCCGGCGTCGAGCATCTGATCGGCCTCGTCCAGCACGACGGTCTGCACGTGGTCGAGCCGCAGGGTGCGCTCACCGAGATGGTCGAGCAGGCGGCCCGGCGTCGCCACCAGGATGTCGACGCCGGTGCTCAGCGCGCGGCGCTGCGGGCCATGCGCCACGCCGCCGAAGACGGTGGTGACGGAGAAGCCGAGGTGCCGGCCATAGGCCTTGAAGCTGTCGGCGATCTGGCTGGCCAGTTCGCGCGTGGGGGAGAGCACCAGCACGCGGCAGCCGCCGCGCGGCGGGCGGCCGCCCTGGGCCATCAGCCGGTGCAGGATCGGCAGCGCGAAGGCCGCGGTCTTGCCGGTGCCGGTCTGGGCGATGCCGAGCAGGTCGCGCCCCTCGAGCACCGCCGGGATGGCCTGGGCCTGGATCGGGGTGGGGGTTTCATAGCCCTCGTCCGCCAGCGCACGCAGAAGGGGCGCGGCCAGGCCGAGGTCGGTGAAGGAGGTCACTGGAGAGGGTAATCCTGATCGCACGGCCGCGCGCACGGGGCCTGCCCGCGCGGCAACGGCCGCGTGCTTCGTGTGGCGACCCCGCGTGCCTGGGTCCTGCCTTGGGGAAGAGCCGTCGTGCCCGGCAGTTCAGTTCCACGGCGGGGCGGGATGGATCATCCCTTCGGCCTCCGCCAGCGGGCCGCTCACGCGGCCGGGGCACTGTCGGCGCATGGAACCACCGACGGCGCAGGAGTGGCATTTCGCAGGTGCGAAAGCAAGGACATTCGGATGAAGATCATGCGTCAGGCCGTCGGCAGCCGATGGAACCCGGGCTCCTCAGGCGGGTCCGCCAGGCTTTCCTCGATGCCATCGACCCGGGCCGCGGGCGGGCCGCGCCGACAGGCGGAAAGCAGCACCTGCAGGCTCGGCTCGTCGCCGGCGATCAGCGCCTCGACGCTGCCGTCGCGGCGGTTGCGCACCCAGCCGGCGAGGCCCAGCCGATTCGCCTCCCGCACCATCCAGTCGCGGTAGCCCACCCCCTGGACCCGCCCCTCGATCCTGAGCCGCCGTGCCGCCATGCCGCCTTCTCCTGCCCCGCCAGGGTGGAGCGATGCCCGCCCGCGCGTCACGAGGAATTTGCCCGCCCCGGCAAATCCCCCGAGCATCGCGGCATCACACGTGACGGAGAGAGACGCACATGGCGAAGATCCTGGTCATCCACGGCGCCGGCATGGACATGCGTGGCAAGGTCCAGGTGGAGGTCTTCGGCAAGATGACCCTGCCGGAATACGACGCCGCCATCCGCGGCTTCGCCCGCGACCTCGGCGTCGAGGTCGAGATCTTCCACTCCAACATCGAGGGCGAGGTGATCAACCGCCTCTACGCCGCCCACGACGACTCGACGATCGGCGGCTGCCTGATCAACCCGGCCGGCTTCACGCGGGGCTACCCGGCGCTCAACGCGGCGATCGCCGGCGTGCGCTTCCCGGTGATCGAGGTGCATATCTCGAATCCCGCGAAGCGCGGGCTGATCTCGGACGTGCTGGCGGCCGGGCGCGGCGGCGTAAGCGGCTTCGGCCTGGCGGGGTACGAGCTGGCGCTGCGCGGCATGAAGGGGCTGCTCGCGGCGTCGTGACGGCCAAAGGGGGCGCGGCCACCGCGTTGCGGTCATGCCGCCACCGCGCTGGCGCCCGATTGCTGCGGCGCCATGCGGTCGCTGACGACACCGAGGATCCGATACATGACCCGCCCCTTCCCCCTGATCGCCCTGGCCATGCTGCTGAGCCTTCCGGTCATGCCCGGATGGGCCGCGCCGGCGGCCGGTGCCGCCGCGGAGGCGCCCCAGCGGATGCCGCTGGTGCTGGCGCCCGAGCAGCACGGCGCACCGCTTGTGCTGGCGCAGTATTATGGGCCGCCACCGCGCTATCGCCGGCCCCACCGCCGCTGCTGGACCACGACGCAGCGGGTCATCCAGTACGACCGCTGGGGACGCCCGCACGTGCGTTATGTGCCGCGGCGGGTCTGCGGCTACCGTTAGAGCGTGATCGTCCGAGCTGGAATCGCCGAGGACGTGAATCACGCGACAAGACAACGCGCTGGACCACGATCCGCGTTTCAGTCAGCGCAGATCATGGCCTAGAGTGGCATCGCGCGGGGCCGGCGCGTGCTACCCCGCCAGCACCAGCAGCCGCTCTGCCAGGGCGATCTCGGCGGCCATGCGTGTCCGCCGTGCCACCGCCTCCGCATCGACTCCCCAGAACCGCTCCTGGAACCGCTCGTCGAGCGTGGCGAGCGCATGCGCCGCCTCGCCGGTCAGCCGCCCGCGCGACACCGCGAGGCCGAGCACCATGCTGCCCAGCCCGGGCACCAGCACGCCGAGCGCCGAGAGTGCCACCGGCGCATGCGCCGCAACCGCGCGCCTGAGCGTCGCCAGCGCCTGGCGGTCCTGCGCCACCGGCATCAGCCCAACGGTCACGCGCAGCGGCGCGTCGAGGTGCAGCGCGGCCCAGTCCAGCAACGGCCCCCACTGCTCCGCCTGCTCCGCGGCAAGGCGGCTGTCGTCGGCCCGATAGCAGAGCAGGTCTGTCTCCGCGTATTTGGCGATGGCGTCCACGGTCGGCGTCGGATCGGGCGCGATGCGCTCCTGCGCGGTGCCGACGAGGCGGGTCAGCGGCACGTCGGCGAAGCTCATCTCGCCGCCCTTGGCACCGCCCGCTGCCTGCCACTCGGCGGCGATCGCCTCGGCCAGAGGCAGCCGCGCGACGGCGAGCGGCGCGCCACCGGGCAAACGGACGGGCCGACCGTCGAGCATCACGGAAAAACCGTTGCCGTCCGGCGCGGCTACGGCGGCGGCGATGTCCCAGAAGCGCTTCATGCCCGGCTCTATCGCCCGAAGAGGCGGTCCAACGGAACCCGCCGGATGAGATCCTGCACCGGGTCGCGCCGTGGCGGCTCGGGCTGCGCAGCCGCGGGCGGGTTCACCGGAGCGGCCGGTGCCGCCTGACCCCGGGCCAGTGCCAGCGCCTGGGCGCAGTCCGGGATCGGCCCGGCTCCGGCATCGGCCCGGCCGGCCAGCAGCCCGCCGAGGGCCCCCAGCACCTGGCCCGCCTCGCGACCGGCCCGCTCGGCGATCTCGCCCTGCAGGGCCGCGCCGGCCGCGGCATTCCATTCGGGCCGCGGCTGCGCCAGGGTTCCCGTCACCGGCACCGGCGCGCGGATGCGCAGGCCGTTCGCCAACCCCGGCACCGGCACCCGGAGATCCGCATTGAGGCGCACGGCCAGCCGTTCGTCGCGCAGGCTGACCGTCCCGGCATCCGCCGCGCCCATGCGGCCGAGGCTGGTCTCCGCCAGCACGACGCGGGCCGTGGCCAGCCCATCCTCCGCATCCAACCGCGCCGCGACGCAGCCGAGTTCGAGCGGACGCGAGGCAAGGTCGCCGATCATCGGCATGCGCTGGCGCAGCCCGGCCAGCAGCCCGCCCAGCAGGGCCGGCGGCAGGCTGCCCGCTTCCAGCGTCACGCCGGCCCGGCCGAAGGCGGTGGCGGCGAAGGCGCGGGTATCCCGGCCCCGGCCGCGCAGATCGACATCCAGCCCGAGCCGCCCGCTGGCGCCGCCGGCAGCGGGGATCGCCGCGAGGTCCAGCCCCTCCGACCGCAGCGCCACCTGCACCACGGGCGGATCGGCGGTGATGTCGGCGGCGGCACGCAGCGTCAGGCGGCCCGCATCCCCGAGGCTCGCCGCGACGGGGTCGAGCCGGCCGCGCCCGCCCTCGAGCAGCAGCCGCGCCTGAATCGCCCGCCATTCCGTACCCCCCGCCCGCAGCACCTGGGCGGACAGCTGCAGATCCGCGTCGGCCAGCCGCAGCAGGTCGAGCGGCAGGCGGATCTCCGGGATCAGCCGCCGGTCCTGACCCGCGGCCGGCGCCGGGGCGGGGTCGCGTACCGCCGGCGCGGCGGCGGTGCCCGGCGGCGGGGCGGCCGGACGGGCCGGCGGCGGCCGCAGCGCATCGAGGTCGAGCCGGGAAGCGGCAAGCTGCCCCCGCAGCGTCTGCCGCGGCCGCGCCGTCCAGGCCAGCGCGCCGGCGGCGTCGCCGGCCGAGGACGCGACGCGCAGGTCGGCCAGCGTCACCCCGCCCTCCAGCCCCGGCCCCGGCACACCGATCCGCCCCTGCAGGCTCAGCCCGGTCAACGGTGGCACCACGATGCCCGCCGGCAGCAGGGGCGCGAGGGCCCCAAGCTCCGGCACCGTGGCGGCAAGGGCGAGGTCGACCCCGCGCAGCGCGCGCGGATCGGCGATCCCGCCCGCGAGGGTGACGCGCGCGGCACCGCTGCTGACAGTCACCTCGACCGGCCAGGGCGTGGCCGAGGCCGAGGCCGAGGCCGAGGCCGCGAGCAGCCGCATCGGCGGCCCCAGCGTGGCAACCAGGGACAGCGGCGCCGCCCCGAGCTGCGCCGCGGCCTCCACCGTCACCGGTCGATCGAGACCCGGCAGGGCCAGCACCGCACGCTCGAGCACCAGGCCGGGTGCAACCAGGGCAAGCTCGCTGCGGCCGAGGGTGACGCGCAGGTCGCTCACCGCGGGCAGACCACCCTGGCCGGTGACCGTCGCCTGCCACGCGAGATCGCGCAGCGGCGGCAGCGGCACGTCCGGCACCAGCGGCGCCAGTGCGGCGAGATCCGCGATCCTGCCCGACAGCACCAGCCGGTAGGCGGCGGGCGGCGTCAACGCGCCCTCTGCCCGCAGCGCCAGCCCACCCTCCGCCGCGATGTCGAGGCGTATCGGCCAGGGCGCGGCAGGTCCGGCGGGCAGCGCGGCCAGCGGCCCGGCCTCCCCGGCGATGGTGACCGGCCGGTCCTGCCAGGCGACGGCCCCCTCCAGCCGAAGCCGCCGCTCCGCGCCCGCGGCCTCCAGAACCAGGCGGCGCAGCGCCAGCACCTGCGGCACGGCATCCGGGGCCTCGCGCAGGGCGACGCGGCTGTCGGTGAGCAGGACCTGGTCGATCTCGACGCCGAAGGGGCGGGACGGAGCGGCCGGGGCCGCGGGCGCTTCGGGCGAGGGAGCGGGCGCGGCCGGGCGGGCGAGCACCCAGTTCGGCGTCCCCTGTGCGTCGCGCTCCAGCAGCACGTCGGCGCCGTCGAGGAGGAGGCGCGCCACCTCCAGCCGCCGCGACAGCAGCGGCAGCAGCGCCACCTGCACCTCCGCCCGGCGCACGCTGGCCATGGCGGGGCGGGAATAGCCAGGCGGATTGGCGAGGGTCACATCCGCGAGGGTGACGGTCGGACGCAGCGAGAGCTTCGTGCCGATCGGGCCCACGATGGTGAAGCCGCGGCCGGTGGCGGCCTGCACCGCGGCCTCGATGCGGGGCTTCCAGGCGTTGGCGTCGAAGGTCAGCGCGAAGACGGCGACGGCGCCGAGTGGGAGAAGAAGAAGGATCACCAGGGCGAGGAGTGCCCAGCGGATCCAGCGGCGGCGCGGCGCGGTGGCGGTCATGCGGGGGATGTGGGGCCTCGGTCGGGTGCTGGCCAGCCGGGGCGCTGCACCGGGCCCCGCCCGGGGGCGCCGCCCTCGAGACCCCCGCCCCGGGGACCCAGGGGGTCAGCCGTGGCCGACCAGCACACGCGACAGCCCGCAGGCGGGGTAGATGCCGGCGGAAAGCCAGTGGCGAAGGAAAAGTCGGCGATGGCGGCGCGCGCCCCGCAGGAGGGTCGACCGCCTACGTTCGACGGGGCGGCACCCCCGCGCGGGGCCCGGGGCAACGCCCGGCCGTTACTTCCCGCGTTTCACGCCGACAGTTTTCGGTGCCTCGAACCCGAAGTACTTGAAGGTCTCCACCATATGCGGCGGCAGTCCCGCCGAGCATTCGAGCCAGCCGCCCTCCGGATGCGGAAAGCGCAGCGCCCGGGCATGCAGGTGCAGCGCGCCGGGCAGGCCCTCCAGATGCGCCGCCGATCCGCCGTACTTGCCGTCGCCCAGGATCGGCGTGCCGAGCCCTTCCGCCGCGTGCACGCGCAGCTGGTGGGTGCGGCCGGTATGCGGCTTCATCTCCAGCCAGGCGACGCGGCGCTTGGCGCTGTCCAGCATCCGGAAGGCGGTGATGGCCCGCACGCCGTCGCGCGGATTGTCCACGGCGTGGGTGCGTTCGCCGCGCGGCCCGCCTTCCTTCACCAGGGCGAGGTCGATCACCCCCTCGGGCCCGGGCGGTTCGCCGACGGTCACGGCCCAGTAGGTCTTCTCCACGTCCCGCCCCCGGAAGGCCTTGGCGAGGGCGGCGGCGGCGGCGGCGGTCCGCGCCAGGACCAGCACGCCGGAGGTGTCGCGGTCCAGCCGATGCACCAGGCGCGGCCGCTCCTCGGCCTCGAATTGCAGGGCGTCGAGCATGCCGTCGAGGTTCTTCACGATCCCCGGCCCGCCCTGCACCGCCAGGCCGTGGGGTTTGTCCAGGATGATCACGCTGCGGTCGCGGTGCAGGATCATGCGCTGCAGGGCGGCGGCG
>JAIYAI010000296.1 GCA_027489135.1 Acetobacteraceae bacterium | reverse complement strand
GCGCTGGCGGGCCCGGGCATGGCGAAGCCCAACCTCAGCCGACGTCTGCGCCCGCAGCACAGCCCCGGCCTGCTCGACCAGATGTTCTTCCGGGCCGTGGACGGGACCCGGCAGATCGGCCTTGCCTATCGCGACCTGCTGGTCGCGGGCATCGCCGGGCTGCACGGCGTGGCGGCGCTATGGTCGCATATCGCGGACAGGCAGCCAGGACTGGCTCGGCTCTCCCCGCATGCGGAGGCCGCCGCGCGGACCGCGTCCCTGCAGGGCTGGCTGGTGGGGCATGGCCTTTCGGCGGAGGATGCCGCCGCCATCGCCGCCGCGCCGCCGCTGCCCTTCTACGTGCTGTTCGAGGCCGAGGCGGAGTGCCAAGGTCTTTCGCTCGGTGTGCTCGGCTCCGTCATCGTCGCCGAGACCATGCTCGGCATCCTTGACCGCGATCCCCTGCCCAGCCAGCGTGCCGGCGGCGATACCGCCGCCGCGCTGCGCCGGCTCGAGGCCGCCGCGAAGGTGAAGGCCGGCACGCTGGCATCGCTCCGCGGCATCGCCGACATGCCGGGCCTCGTGCGCCTCGCTGCCACCGCTGCCGAGATCCGCGCAGGCGACCTCCGCTTCCTCTGATCCCCGATACCCGAGGAGATTTCCCGATGGCGACTGCCCCGAAGAAGCCCACCAAGCCCAAGGCTCCGGCCGCCAAGCCGAAGAAACCCGCAGGCAAGGCGCCGGCGCCGCTCGAGCGCATGCGGGTGACGAACTGGGCGCGCTGGGGCGACCTGATCAAGTGCTGGAGCACGGGCCGCCCGCATCGCGCGAACGGCAAGACCTATCCCGTGCCGCGCTCGATGGATGAGCTGCGGGCGCAGTGCAAGGGGCTGAACATCGGCCTGAACGTGCCGGACTACGTGAAGAACCTCGTGGTCTACTCGCACGAGAAGAGCACGCTGGTGATCCGCATCCCGCCGAAGGACTTCGTGATGGAGTCCGAGAAGCACCTGCTGACGAAGAACGCGGTGTACAACCTGCCGTCCTTCTACGCCGACGCGCTCGGGGTACAGGGCGCGGTGCCGGCCTTCGACGACGCGGACGCGGTGCTGGATTTCCACGCCAGCCGGATCGGCGACTACTCTATCTCGAACTGTCAGTAGGGTCTGCTCTCGGCCGCCGGGCGGCGGGCGAGGTGTTTGCCCTCAGGCGCCGGGTGGCCGAAGTGCTCGTGCCGGCCGGCGCGCCGCTACCAGAACCCGAAGCTCAGCCCCGCCGTTGGTAGCCCCGCGCCGGCGAGGCCGCGGCGCAGCCGCTCCCAGCCCGCGGCCTGGCTGATCGGATAGAGGTGCAGCAGCCAGGACGTGATAGCCTCGTCCGTCGCCGCCTCGCCCTCGGCGAACCAGCGCGGCCGGATCAGCTCCAGCCAGCGCTTCGCCTCCTCCGCCGCCTCGCGCTTGCGGCCGAGGTTGAATAGCGCCGCGGCGCGCCAGGCCGGCAGCGTCGGGATCGCGTCGCCGGCGCGGTCGCAGGCCTCGATCGTCGCCTCGTCGTCGCCGCGCAGATAGGCGATCGTGACCTGATAGGCCCAGTGCGCCTTGCCCGGCGAGAGCACGGCGGCCAGCGCGCGGTCCGCCAGCTCCTCCGCCCGCGCATGGTAGCCGTCGAAGGCGTGGAACAGCGCCGCCGCGATCAGCGTCCAGGAATCGCCGGGGTTCAGCTCGACGGCGAGCTGCATGTGGGTCGCCGCCTGAGCATGCTTGCCGGCCATGGCGAAGGACCAGCCGAGGGCGAGCTGCGCGCGCGAATCGGTGTGGTCCAGCAGCACCGCCTGGCGCGCCAGGGACAGCGCCCGCGCCTCGCGCTCCCGCGTCCGCCGGACGCCGGGGTGGGAGATGTGGACGGAGTTGTCCATCTGCACGAGGCCGCTGTAGGCGGGCGAGAAATTCGGCGTGCGCTCGATGCATTCGGTGAAGAGCTGCCGCGCGCGCTCCCAGTTCTCCGGGCTGAAGCGGCGGATCATCGCCTGGCCCCGCAGCCAGCGGTCATAGGCGTCGAGCGAGATGTCGGGCACGGCGGCGAGGCGGGCGAGCCGCTCGGCCGAGATCTGCATGTTCAGCGTTGCCGCGATCTGCCGCACGATGCGCTGCTGCGCCTCGAACCAGCCCTCGAGGCTGAGGTCCATGCGCTCCGACCAGACGAAGAGTCCGGTCGCCTGCTCGGCCAGGGTCAGCATCATGCTGATCCGCTCGCCGGCCTGATAGGCCGTGGTGGTGATGCGGTAGACGTTGGAGACGCGGGCATCGGACGCGCCCGGGTTCGGCATGGACGGGCCGTCGACGACGAACCATTCGCGGAAGCGCACGAGGCAGGCGATCAACTCGTGGCGGAATCCGTCGACCAGGTGCGCGCGCTCGGTCGGCACGCCGTTGACGCTGAAGCTCTCGACCAGCAGCGCGATGCGCACAGCGGCCGGCGGCGGGGCATCGGCGACCGGCGCTGGTGCGGCCGGCCGCGGCGCCGCGATCTCGAGGCGCGGCGCCGGCAGCGGCTGCGCCGCCTCGAACCGGCCGGACTTGATCTCCGCGACCAGCGCCTGCGTCGCGGCCGAGGGCTCCATGTCGTATTCGGACCCGAGCAGCGTCCAGAGCTGCTCGTAGGCGCGCAGCGCCGCGGCGGTGTCGCCCTCCGCCGCCGATGCTTCCATGAGCGCGCGGCAGGCCTCCTCATGCGTGGCGTCGAGCCGCAGCACCGCCTGCGCAACCGCGCGCCGCGCCTGGCGCTGCGCCGGGTCGGTCTCGCGCAGCCGCGGCTCCAGCAGATGCATCAGCCTGTCATGGAACGCCTGGCGCCGCGCCAGCAGCCAGACACGGAAGGAAGGGTCGAGGTCGTCGAGCCCCTCCAGCAGCGTCTCCGGCAGGCGCGGCGTGTCCAGCAGCCGCGGGTGCACCCGCCCCTGCTCGGCCTCGGCCAGCACCGCGCCCACATCATGCGCAAGCCGCTGCAGGTCGAGGCCGACGAAGAGGCGTTCCGCGCGCAGCAGGTCGGGCAGTCCGGCCTTGTCCATCGCTTCGCGCAGTTCGTGCACGACCTGGCGCAGCGAGGCGCGGGCCTTCTCCTCCTCGGACTCGGACCAGAGCAGGCCCACAAGGCGCTCGCGGCTTTCCTCGGCGCGCGGGGCGAAGGCGAGATAGCCCAGCGCGGCGCGCGCCTTGCGGCTGCGCAGACGGATGGGGGTCCCTGCGACCTCCGCCTGCATCGGCCCGAGCATGTGAAGGCTCAGCCCGCCCGCGGCGACGGCATCATGCAGCCCGATACGGCGGTCCGCCGGCGCCACGCTACCCTTGTTCCCCTCCAACGCCGCCGCCGCCGGTCGAGCGGCGGGGCCGCGGCGCGCGTCCTCGCGCGTGCGGCAGACCTGTCCCTGTCGTCATCGTGCCAGCCGATAAGCCCCACGCCAAGTGCGCGCCGCAGGCGCCTGCCCGCCTTAGATCAGGCCGACGCCATCGCGCCATGGCTTGCCGCCGCCGGTCCGTGCGATGGCCTCGCCCAGCCGGCGGCCCCCGACGAACAATGTTTCAAATTCGAGGCCTGGACAAAGCATGCGGACGACCGGAATGCAAACCGGCGCATCGCCGACGACAGGCGCGGCGTAGTCGAGCTGGATCGGTGCGAGGCCTGCGCCGGCCAGCCGCGCAACCAGGGCCGCGAGGGCCGCGCCGGGCGGCGCATCCTCCGCGGCCAGCACCGCATCGGCGCCGGGTGGTGCTGCCGGATGCAGCAGCGGACAGGCCCCGGCGTCGATCCCGGCCCGTTGCAGATGCGCGGCGTCGCGCGGGTTCAGGGCCTGTGCGCCCTGGCGCGCCGCCTTGTGCCGGGCCAGCGCCAGGCCAAGCTCGATCTGCGCGAGTTCCAGCACCGCCGCCTCCGCCGCCGGGGCGAGGCCGCCCGCCCGTGCTGCGGTGCCGCAGCAGAGGCCGCGCCCGTCCGCCTCCACCGACAGCGCCGCCACCGTCGCCACGCCGAGATCGCTGGTGATGTCGAGCAGCCAACTGCGCCGCCGCGGTTGGGCACGCTCTCCACCGCGCAGCCGTGCGAGCAACCCTGCGGCACGGCGCAGCGCCGGATGCTCCAGCGCGATGGCGCGCCCCGGCAGCCCGCCGCACCACCAAAGCGCGGCGGCATCACGCTCGACCAGTTCCAGCAGTCCGTGCAGCGCCGCGTGCTCCGGCGTCGGGCCGGCGCCGCAGCCGAGGCTGAGCGGCCAGGGCGGCGGGAAGGCACGGGTCCCGGCCGAGGCGCGGAAGACGATCTCGCGCGGCAGCCAGACCGTCGCGCCGTCGGTCAGCCGCGTCGCGGGATGCCAGAGGGTGCGCATGCGGCCGCCCGGCCAGGGCAGGCCGCGCAGCAGGGCGGCGAGGGCCGCGCCGCCTGCCGCGCCACCTGGGCGCGTGGGGCGCATCATGCCGCGGCCGGCCGCGGTCTCGGTGCTGGCCAGCAGTTCCGCCGCCTCGCCCAGGCAGGCGCGGAGCGCCGCGCCCGCGGTCTCGCCGACGCCGGAGGCGCTGGCCGGCGGCAGCGCGCCCGGTGCCGCCCCCGCCACGGCGGCGAGGTCGATGGTCGCGCCGAACACCACGAGGCCCGGCGCATCGGGTGCCGGCAGGCGGAACAGCGCGCCGAGTGCGGCGCCAAGGCGCAACAGCGGGATGTCCGCGGCGGTCAAGCCGACGCTGCTGACGAAGGCCCGGACCGGCGGGGGCAGCACGTCCTGCTCCGCCCGACCCGCTGCGAGGCCGGCGGCAGCGGCGGCGAGCAGGGCGGGTGCGGCGGCGGGGTCCATCGCGGCGGGGACTGCCATCGCGTCGGCCTCCCCGCCAGGGGGGCGGCGGCGGGCAAATTACGATGCGATCACGCTGGATCGGCAACACAGGGGAACAAGGGGCGCGGACCATCACGGACCGCGCCGACTGGAGACCCGGAATGCACTGCAAGGGCTTCGTGGTCGCGATGCGGGCGACCGTCGCGCACCTGTCGGCCGACCGCCCGCACCAGCCGACCGAGGCGGTGGCGCCGGACTGGCTGATCGTCTCCCGCTGGGGCGGAGCGGCGGAATACCTGACGATCTCGAGCGCGAGGGGTCAGCCGGACGCCGCCGGCGCGGAGGCGGCCGAAGCGCGGCCTGCCCCGGTCGGGCTGCATCCGCGGCGCACCTGGTTCGGCGTGCTGACGCCGGACCGGGAGGGGCCGGAGAGCATGTTCCTGCTCAACCGCGACCTGCCGAAGGACATGCCCATCGCCGGGGATTTCGCACCCGCGGAAGGCTACGTGCGACTGATCACGGAGGAGGACGGGACATTCCGCCTCGTCGCCGTGGCGCGCGAGCTGGCGGAGGGCGAGCGGCCCGCGCCGTGGCCTGCGCGTGCCCAGACCCCGCCCGCCTGGCACCTGGTCGCCGAGCGTCGGCCCTGGCAGGGCGAGTACCTGGACGGCGTCAGCGGCTAGGGCGGCAGGGCCGGGTGGCATGGCGCCGGCCCGGCACCAGCGAAAGGAGGGCGCCGGCGCAGCGCGGGCGCGCTCCCGGGGACAGACGGGACGGTCGGGTCGACGCCCGCCAGTGACCATGCACGGGCCGTGGTGATCCCGCCCGCCATCGTGATCCCCGCAGGGCCGAAGCGTGCCGGCCGCCCGAGCCGTGGCGGCAGGTCTCCCGGGCCCCCCTGGCCGAGCCTCCATCGGATCGGGCGCAGCCGCGCGGGGCCCCGCCTCGTGCCAACGACCATGATCGGTGGCACTCTCGGCTCTCCCGGACGCGTCCTGCGAAGCACGCATTTGCCGTGACGTGCGAAGCACGCCTTCGGCGTGATGCGCAAACCTCCGGCTTGCCAGGCTTCGCCGCGTCATGCGGGCCGCATGCGCATGCCCGACCGGCGCCAATGGGCGCCTCGGCCCGGTCGATGGACCGGGCCCCGGCATCAGGCAGGGCCGTGCCTCAGAAGGACAGGCCTGAGAGCAGCCCCACCAGGTCGGCCTGGCGCTCCGTGCGGGTCTTGCCGAGCAGCGCCCGCAACTGGGTCCGCACGGTGTGGATCGAGATCCCCCGCTCCGCCGCGAACTCCGCCAGGCTGCGGCCGCGGCAGAGGCCGACCGCCAGCCCGGCCTCGGCCTGGGTCAGGCCGAAGGCGCCGCGCAGGAAGCTCTCGGAGGGCGCGCGCCGGGCGGCCGAATCGGCCACCCGCAGCACCGTCCACCCCGACCGGCCCGGCACCGGGGTGCAGCGGACGAGATAGGGCGGCGCACCGGAGCGGCGCGGCACGGCCACTTCCATCGGCGTGCCCGCGGCGGCGGCGGCGAGCGCCCGCTGCAGCAGGCGGAGCGCATTGGCATCGCTTGGCAGCACCGCACCGCCCGGGGCGCGCTGCAGCCCGTCCGCCGCCTCGGCCAGGCGATGCAGGGCGGTGTTGGCAAAGATCTGCCGGCCCGGCCGATCATGCAGGGCGAGGCCTTCGTCGAGCGCGTCGAAGGCGTCCCAGGGGTCGGGCACGCCGGCCGCGGCGAAGGTGCCGCCGGGGATGCGGTGTCGCTCCGGGCCGCTGGCCGGGTTGCCGAGGGCAGGGCGGAAGACCGGCTCGGCATCGGTGACCGGAGCAAGCCCACCGCGCAGGGCGGCAGGCGCCGGGGCGATCTGGGTGATCAGGGCGTCGGTCGTCATGGATACTGCCTCGTCCCGCTGTCTCGATCCGGCGCGGCCCGCCCCGGTGGGGACGATGCGCCGTTGAGCGAACCCTGGCGCATGGGACGCAACCCACCGTCAGGTCAGCGTGAATTCTGGCAGACCGATCCGCGCCCGGCTGTGCCCTGGGGCACAGTGCGCGCACCGGGATCGGGACGTCGAGACCGCAACGTTATGCCGCCCCACACCGGCCGCGGCATCATCCGAATGCGGGATGGGGCGCAGAATTCCGCGCCCCGCGCGGGGATCGGCCAGCCTGCACACGGCGGCGCCGGCCGGTCGGGGCAGCGTGAATTCACGCTGGCGACGGCGCCGCGGCCCTGGATCGATCACGCCGACGTGATCGTGGCCCCGGCAGCGTCAATTTGCGCCGCGGTCAGCCCTTCGGCTGTCCCGCATACCAGTCGAGCATCTGCGGACCGTTCCAGTGGAGCACGCCGTCATGCCGGTTCACGTAGTCGTAGAATTCCTCGAGCCAGCGGATGCGGTGCGGCTGGCCGGAGATGTAGGGGTGGATGGCCAGCGACATGATCTTCGCCCGCTCCGCCCCCTCCTGGTACAGGCGGTCGAACTGGTCCTTGGCGCGGCGCAGCAGGTAGTCGCTCTCGTGGTGCTGCACGATCATCATCGGGATGTCGTTGAGTTCCACCGTGTAGGGCAGGGTGACCAGCGGGCCCTTCTCGGTGCCGATCGTCGTCGGCTCGTCGTCCCAGACCCAGTCGCCGATGTATTTCACGCCGGCCTCCACCAGCAGTTCAGGCGTCTCGTAAGTCTGGGTCAGGCCCGGCCCGAGCCAGCCGACGGGGCGGCTGCCCGTGAATTTCTCCAGCCGGTCCATTGAGCGCATGATCATCGCCATCTGGTCCGGCTCCTTGTGGATGGGCCCCTGTTCCCAGCTATGGCCCATGAATTCCCAGCCCGCATCGCGGGCCTGGGCGGCGACCCGCTCGTAGTCCTCGACCACCCGGGCGTTGATCGAAAGGGTGGGGGCGATGCCGAGGCGCTCGTACAGCTTGAAGAAGCGCCACACGCCGACCCGCATCCCGTATTCGTGCCAGGACCAGTTGGGCACGTCGGGCAGCAGTACCTGGCCCGTCGGCGCCGGGATCACCTGGCGCGCCATCGGCTTGCCGATGTCCCAGACCTCGAGGTTGACGATCGACCAGAGCACGATGCGGGCGCCGCCGGGCAGGGTCAGCGGCGGGCGGTCGACGATGGCGGAATAGGGCGCGCGCTCGCGCGGCTGCATCGGCATGGGCTGCTCCTCGGATCGGGGCGCGCCGCCGGGGCGGGCGGCACGGGCAGCGAGAGTGCCATGACGCGCCGGCGACGCCCAGGCGGGGCCGCGCTTGACATCCGGCCACCCCCCTTCGCAAGTCATCGTGCCCGCCGGGCCGCGAATCGCGCCGCGCAGTGCCGGCGCCCGACCCCAGGCAGGAGCGGTGTCCATGCCGGCCCCGAACGAGATTGCGGCCAGCCGCCTCGCCGATCGGATCGGCAGCCCGGGTGCGCCCAGCATCGTCGATGTCCGCATGTCGGAGGACGTGATCCTCGACCCCCGGCAACTGCCGGCCGCGCTGGCGCGAGACTACCGCGACGTCGCCGCCTGGGGGCAGGGCTTCGCCGGGCGCCGCGTGGTCGTCGTCTGCCAAAGCGGCCAGAAGCTGAGCCACGGCGTCGCCGCCTGGCTCCGCCAGGCCGGCGTCACGGCCGAGGTGCTGGAGGGCGGCTTCGAGGCCTGGCGCGAGGCCGGGCTGCCGCTGGTGCCGCGCGACGCCCTGCCGCCGCGCCACCCCAGCGGGCATACGGTCTGGGTCACCCGCGCCCGGCCGAAGGTGGACCGCATCGCCTGCCCCTGGCTGATCCGCCGCTTCGTCGACCCCGGGGCGGTGTTCCTCTTCGTCCCGCCGTCGGAGGTTGTGCCGGTGGCAGAGCGCTTCGGCGCTACGCCCTTCGACGTCGCGGACATCCACTACGGCCATCGCGGCGAATTCTGCACCTTCGACGTGATGGTGGCCGAATTCGGCCTGGCGACCGACCCGGCGCTGGCGCGGCTGGCGAGGATCGTGCGCGGCGCCGACACGGGCCGGCCCGAACTGGCGGCGGAATCGGCCGGGCTGCTCGCCATATCCCAGGGGCTCTCCACCATGCATGACGACGACCTCGCGCAGCTCGAGGCGGGCATGACGGTCTACGACGCGATGTACCACTGGTGCCGCCAGGCGGTGGCGGCGCCGGCATGAGCGGCGCGACGGAACCCGCCTTCCCGTCCTTCGCGGAAGCGCTGCGTGTCTGGTTCCGCATCGGCTGCCTCAGCTTCGGCGGGCCGGCGGGGCAGATCGCGCTGATGCACCGGGAGGTGGTGGACGAGCGCCGCTGGGTGTCCGACGCGCGCTTCCTGCATGCGCTGAACTTCTGCACCTTGCTGCCGGGACCGGAGGCGCAGCAGCTTGCGACCTATCTCGGCTGGCTGATGCACGGCGTGAAGGGCGGGCTGGCGGCCGGGTTGCTGTTCATCCTGCCCGGCGCGCTGGTGATGCTGGCGCTGTCCGCAATCTACGTCGCCTTCGGCGCGGTGCCGCTGATCGCGGCGCTGTTCTTCGGGCTGAAATGCGCCGTGCTGCTGCTGGTGGTGGAAGCCCTGCTGCGCGTGGCGAAGCGGGCGCTGAAGGGGCCGGTGCCCTGGGCGCTGGCGATCGCCGCCTTCCTGGCGCTGTTCCTCTTCGGCCTGCCCTTCCCGATGGTCGTGCTGGCTGCTGCGATCTTCGGGTATCTCCGGCCGGAGGCCTTCGCTGGCGGCGGGCATGGCGCGGCGAAGGCGGGACCGCCTTCGATGCTGGATGCGCTGCTGGCGGCCGAGCCGGACCGGATCGCGC
>JAIYAI010000305.1 GCA_027489135.1 Acetobacteraceae bacterium | reverse complement strand
GGCCCCAGCATCTCGGCGATCCGGTCGCCGACGCTGCGGATCGTCGCGGCCTGGTTGCGGTGCGCGCCGCCCATCGGCTCCGGCACCACGGCATCGACCAGCGCCAGGCGCTTGAGGTCATCCGCCGTGAGCTTCAGCGCCTCCGCCGCCGTCGCCGCCTGCGCCGCATCGCGCCACAGGATGGAGGCGCAGCCCTCCGGCGAGATCACCGAATAGACGGCGTGCTCCAGCATGAGCACGCGGTCCGCAGCCGCCAGCGCGATGGCGCCGCCGGAGCCGCCCTCGCCGATGATGGTCGCCACGAAGGGCACCGGCGCGTCGAGCCCGGCCTCGATCGAGCGTGCGATCGCCTCGGCCTGGCCGCGCGCCTCGGCGTCGATGCCGGGGAAGGCGCCGGCGGTGTCGACGAAGCTCAGGATCGGCATGCCGAAGCGGCCGGCGAGGTCCATGATGCGCCGCGCCTTCCGGTAGCCCTCCGGCCGGGCCATGCCGAAATTATGCTTCACCCGGCTTTCGGTGTCCTTGCCCTTCTCGGTGCCGAGCACCGCGACGGCGCGGCCCTGGAAGCGGCCGAGCCCGCCGATCACGGCGGCGTCGTCGGCGAAGGCGCGGTCGCCGGCGAGCGGCGTGAACTCCTCGATCAGCCCCGCGATGTAGTCCGAGGCCTGGGGGCGGTCCGGGTGGCGGGCGACCAGCGTCTTCTGCCAGGGGGTCAGCTTCGCATAGGTCGACTTCAGCAGCGCGCTGGCCTTGTCGTTGAGCTTCGCCACCTCCTCGGCGACGTCGATGCCGCCCTCGTCGGTGGCGCGGCGAAGCTCCTCGATCTTGCCTTCGAGCTCGGCGATCGGCTTCTCGAAATCCAGGAAGTGGCGCATGCGGTCCCCTGGCGCGAACGCCGCCCGGCGGGGGCGGCGGAGATCGCGCGTCAGTCCTATCTCCCCGGATTGGCCGGTGCCCGCCGGCCAATCCGGGCGGGCCGGGGGGTAGCGGAAAAGCCCCCCCCGGGGAAGCGCGTCTTCAGCCCCGCGTCAGGCGGGCGTGGCAGGACTGCGTCCGGGCGCGGGATCGGTCCCCGCCCGCCGGGAGAATCCTGCCATGGCGACCATGACCTATGCGAAGGCGAGCGCCGCCTATGCCGACTGGCACCTGACCTACGATGCCTCCGCCACCGTGGCGAAGGCCTTCCTGCCCGGCTGGGTCGGCTACTTCGCGCAGAACGCCGACGGCACCGACCTGATCGTCAAGGCGCATGCGGGGCAGATCGTCAGCATCGACTGGGTGGACTGGTCGCTGCCCGATCCCGTGCTGATGCATGCCGACCTGGCGATGGACCCGACGACCTTCCTGGATGCGCTTTACGGCTTCCGGCCTTCGACGAAGAAGGCGATGGCGGCGCTGCTGGCAGGCGACGACGACATCCAGGGCAGCAGCCGGGCCGACAACCTCGTGGGCGGCGGCGGGAACGACCTTATGCGCGGCGGCGCCGGCCGGGACCGGCTGAACGGCGGAGACGGCGACGACACGATCGAGGGCGGCGCGGGCGCGGACCGGCTGACCGGTGGCGCCGGCGCCGACCTCTTCCGATACGGCGCGGGCGACGGGCCGCTCGATACCATCACGGACTTCACCCCGGGGGTGGACCGCATCGACCTGACGCCGACGGGCGCGGCGCTGGTCTTCGGGGCGAACGTGGTGTTCGACGCCGAGACGCATCGGCTGCTGGTCGATCTCGACGGCGTGGCGGGGGCGGAACTGACCATCGCACTGCCCGGGGTGGCTGCGCTGACGGCGGCGGATCTCGTGCTGGCCTAGCCGCCGCCCTCCGCCAGCGGATGATGCGCCTCCACCAGCGCCCTGAGCCGCTCCTCCAGCACCTTCGTATAGATCTGCGTCGTCGCGATGTCGGCATGGCCCAGCAGCACCTGTAGCGTCCGCAGGTCCGCGCCATGCCCCAGCAGGTGGCTGGCGAAGCTGTGCCGCAACACATGCGGGCTGACCTTGTCCGGGTCGAGCCCCGCCGCCAGCGCCGCGTCCTTCAGCAGCAGCCCCAGCGCCTGGCGGGTCATGTGCCCGCTCGCGGCGCGGCCCGGGAACAGCCAGCGCCCGAGGGGCCGGGGCCGGCCCGTCGTCGCCTCCGGCTTGCCGCGCGCCGCCAGCGCCTCCCGGGCTGCCAGCGCGGCCTCCCGCGCCCGGCGGGAGATCGGCACAAGCCGCTCCTTCCCCCCCTTGCCGCGCACCGCGACCAGGGGTTCGTCCTCGCGCAGCGCCGCCGCCGGCAGCGCCACCAACTCGCTGGCCCGGAGGCCGGAGCAATACAGCAGCTCGAGCGCCGCCACCGCCAGCGGCCCGCGATGGCCCGGCAGTTTCGCCGCGCCCGCGATCAGTGCCTCCACCTCGGTCTCGGCGATCGCCTTCGGCAGGCTCGGGGCCGGCTTCGGCCCGGCCTGCAGGATGGTGGGGTCGTCGGTGCGCAGCCCCTCCCGCACCAGGAAGCGGAAGAACTGCTTCAGCGCGGAGAGCCGCCGCGCCGCAGTCCGTGCTGAGCGCCCAAGGTCGGAAAGCCGCGCCATGTAGGCCGACAGCACCTCCGGCCCCGCCGCGCCCGGCGCCACGCCCTGGCCGATGGCGAAGGCGAAGAACTCCTCGAGGTCGGCGCGATAGGCGGCCAGCGTGTTCGCCGCCGCGCCGCGCTCGGCCGACAGCATCTCGAGGAAGCCCTCGAGGCGGCGGCGATCCGTGTCGGGTACTGGGGTCGCGCTCAGCGGCGCTCGAACCGCTCGTTCGGCAGCACGCGCTCGACCGGCGTCGGCGTCACCGTGGGCGGGAAGGCGGCCATGACCAGCAGGCCCACCGCCACGACGCCGACCAGGATCGCCACGAGCAACAGGACGGGGCGTCGGACCATCGGCGCGGGGGCTCCTCGAGGCCCGGGGAGAGGTCGCGGCGGTGGCCGGCTGGCCGGGACCTGTCGGGCAAGGCGGCGTGTGCTACCCTTGGCGACCGTGTCGCGCAACACCGATCCCGCCGGCCACGCCGTCGCCCTGCCCGCGATGGACGCAGCCCCCTTGCCTTGGCCCGCCCCGATCCCGGAGGTGGAGGCGGAGGCGCCGGTGCGCGCGCCCATCCCGGCCGCGGCGCCAGGCGCGCGCAGCATCGTGCTGGTCGGCATGCCGGGGGCGGGCAAGTCCTCCATCGGCAAGCGGCTTGCCGCACGGCTCGGCCGCCGCTTCCTCGACGCCGATACCGAGATCGAGGCCGCCGCCGGCCTGCCCATCACGGAGATCTTCGCCCGCTACGGGGAGCCGCATTTCCGCGACGGGGAGCGGCGGGTCATCACCCGCCTGCTTTCCAGCCCTGAGCCGATCGTGCTGGCCACCGGCGGCGGCGCCTTCGCCGATACGCGCACCCGTGCCGCGATCCGGGCCTCCGGCGCCGTCTCGGTCTGGCTGAAGTGCCGCATGCCGACCCTGCTCCGCCGCGTCGCGGGGCGGGAGCACAGGCCCATGTTCCTCAACGCCGATCCCGCGGAGGTGCTGCAGCGGCTGATGAACGCGCGCCACCCCTTCTATGCCGAGGCCGATATCGTGATTGCTGCCACCGACGAGAGCCCCGAGGTCACCACCCGCCGCGTGCAGGAGGCGGTGGAGGGCTGGCGCCCGCCCGCCCGCCTGCCCGTGGCGCTGGGGGAGCGCAGCTACGACGTGCTGGTGGGCGAGGGGCTCGTCGCCCGCGCCGGCGCCCATCTCGCGCCCGTGCTGCCCTCCCGCCGCGTCGTCGTGATCACCGACCAGGTCGTGGCGCCGCTGCACCTGACAACGCTGCGCACGGGGCTGGAGGAGGCCGGCTTCGCCATCGCCGCCACCATCACCGTGGCCTCGGGCGAGAGCAGCAAGGGCTTCGCCACTTTGCACCGCGTGCTGGACGAGATGCTGGCCGCGGGGATCGAGCGGCGCACCAGCGTGGTCGCGCTCGGCGGCGGCGTGGTCGGCGACCTCGGCGGCTTCGCGGCGGCGGTGGCGCTGCGCGGCCTGCCCTTCGTACAGGTGCCGACGACGCTGCTCGCGCAGGTGGACAGCAGCGTCGGCGGCAAGACCGGCGTGAACCTCTCCGCCGGCAAGAACCTGGTCGGCGCCTTCCACCAGCCCCGCATCGTGCTGGCCGATACCGGCGTGCTGGCGACGCTGCCGGGGCGGGAACTCCGCGCCGGCTATGCCGAGGTGGCGAAGCACGGCCTGCTTTCGGGCGACGCCTTCTGGGGCTGGTGCGAGGCGAACGGCCCGGCGCTGGTCTCCACCGCCGATCCCGCGCTGCTGGCGCATGCCGTGCTGGAAAGCTGCCGCCTCAAGGCCGCCGTGGTCGCCGGTGATGAGCGCGAGGAGAGCGCCGAGGGCGGCCGCGCGCTGCTCAACCTTGGCCACACCTTCGGCCATGCGGTGGAGGCCGAGTGCGGCTTCGATGGCTCGTTGCTGCATGGGGAAGGGGTGGGGATCGGCCTCGGCCTCGCGGCGATGCTGTCGGCGCGGCTCGGGGTCTGTAGCCAGGAATTGCCCGGCCGCGTTGTCTCCCACCTCCAGGCCTGCGGCATGCCGGCGCGCCTGTCCGACCTGCCGCGGCGCTTCACCCTGGAGGCGCTGATGGGCCGCATGCGCAAGGACAAGAAGGTGCGCGACGGCAAGCTGCGCTTCATCCTGCTGCGCGGCCCCGGCGAGTGCTTCACCACGGACGACGTGGCGGCGGAGGCGGTGGAGGCGCTGCTGCGGGACGAGGGCGCGACGGCCTGACGCCACTTCTTCGCGCGGGGCGCCGTTGCCGCGGCGGGACGCAGGGTTGCGCGACCGGTTCTGGCCTTGGTCGCCCGACCATGGCATAGGCGCTGCACCGCACAATCGCCGGAAGCCGGATCGCCGATGCCCTTGCCCGCCCCCGCCGAGCGCGAGCTGCTGCACTCCCGCGACATCGTCCTGCGCGGCTATCGCCGCACCGACGGACAGGTCGACATCGAGGCGCACCTGACCGACGTGAAGACCGACAGCCCCTGGAACAACACGGGGCGGCGGGAAAAGCCGGCCGGCGTGCCGGTGCACGACATGTGGATCCGCATGACTGTGGATGAGTCGATGCACATCACCGACTGCGTCGCCGTCTCCGACCACACGCCCTATGCGGTCTGCCCCGGCGCGGCGCCCAACTTCGCCCGCCTTGCCGGCCTGAAGATCGGCCCCGGCTTCAACCGCGCCGTGGTGGAGCGGGTCGGCGGCGTCCTCGGCTGCACCCATTTGCGGGAGGTGCTGGGCCAGATGGCGACCGTCGCCTACCAGACGCTCTACCCCCTGCGCGCGCGGCGGGAGGCGGAGGAGACCGCCAAGCACATGGCCCCCGGTGCCCCGCCGCCGACCCGCCTGCCGGCCATGGTCGGCACCTGCATCGCCTATGCTCCGGACAGCCCCGTCACGCTCGAGCGCTGGCCCTGGGTGAAGGACGTGCTCGCGGCGAAGGCCTCGCGCGCCGCGGAATAGCTACAGCAGGTTCTTCAGCGCCAGGTAGCAGCCCAGCACCAGCAGGCAGGCCTGGATCGTCGTCCGGAACCCCTGCTCCGACAGCGCACCGCGCAGACGGTTGCCGATCGCCATGCCCAGGAAGGCCGGCGCCAGCACCAGCATGGAAGCGATGCCGAGCCCCGGCGGGATCAGCCCCTGTGCGCCCATAGCCACAGCCAGCGTAACGATCGACACCACGGCCCCCAGGGCGAAGGCCTGCACGAAGGCGTTGCGCGGCAGGCCGAGCGCGGCCAGCCAGGGGGCGGCCGGCATCATGAAGCTGCCGGTCAACCCTGCCACGCCGCCGGACACCAGGCCGATCAGCGGCGACAGCCAGCGCTCCGTCGCGGGGGAGGGCTGTGGCCATTTCGGCCCCAGCAGCGCGGTGGCGGCCGAGGCCACCATCAGCAGCCCGAGCAGCCCCGCCAACAGCGCCGCATCTGCCCTGGATAACTGGCCCGCTGCCACCAGCGTGCCGATGCAGGCCGCCACCATGAACCCCGCCAGCCGGCGCATCACCGGCCCCAGCGCACCGGAGGCGAGCGCCTGCCAGACATTGGTCGCCAACGTCGGCAGCAGCACCAACGCCATCGCCTCCGGCATCGGCCGGGTCAGCGCCAGCAGGCCGAGGCTGACGGTGGGCAGGCCGAAGCCCGCGACACCCTTCACGATGCCGCCGAGGGTGAAGATGGCGAAGACCAGGGCAGCGTCGGCGGGGTCGAATCGGGGCATCGGGTGTATGCTAGCCCAGCACCGCGTGCCGCGCTTCGCCGGGGCGCGGAGCACCCGACGTCGAGGGGTGTGGCTTTTCGGCCGTGCAGCGCGGCCACGCCCTGCGGAAAATCGCGCCAAACCCCGCACATCCGCGACATGGCAGGGCAATTACGCTATTGGCAGTTCAGTGACGATCCGCTGAGATATGCCGGAGTCCAGTCACCGGACCTGTCCGAAGGGGGATCCATGACCAGTTTCGTTCGCTTCGCCGCCGTCGCGGCGCTTGGCCTCGGCCTCGCGGCCTGCGAGAACGCCAATGTCCAGCCGCCGATCGCCGGCACCACCACCGGCACCGCCGGCGCTTCCGCCGTGCGCGTCGCCACCGACCAGATCCCGCAGAGCCAGCGCGAGGCCACCTCGGCCGGCGTGGGCACCTTCACCGGCACGACCGGTGGCGGAGAGCGGGCTGGTGCGCCGAGCATCAGCTACAGCGGCCCCGCCTCGCCGACTCAGCTCGGCGGCGGCATCCCGCAGCAGTACACCCCGCCGATCGTCCGCCCGCGCGGGAACTGAGGCGCCGCCGGAACACCCCGACCGCCGGTTGCCGCCTCCGCGCGGCGCCGGATGGGGAGGGGGCCGGGCAGATCCGAACCGAAAGACCCGCGGTCAGCCGGCCGCGGGTTTTTTGTCGGCTGACCTCGGCTGCATTGCGGAGCGTGCGACCTCCGGCCGCGGGGTCGGATCAGCGGCCAGGGGCCGTGGGCGCGGCAGGGCTAGAACCAGCGCCATCATCGGCAGCAGCCAGGCGATGCGCGCCTGGTAGCGTGGGTTCACCCCGCTCAACGCACCGGTTGCCAGGGCATTCGCCGCGACCCCGACCAGCACCGCCAGCACCAGCCCGCGCGTCGCCGGATCGAGCCCGGGGCGCGCCAGGCTCCAAAGCAGGACGACCCCGCCGACCAGCAGGCCCGCTGTGTGTAGCCAGGCCAGCGGCACGGCGAGTTCGGCCAGCTCGCTCCGCGCCTGGCGGGAGGCTGCGAAGCGCCGCTGTTCCGTCGACCCGAAGCCGAGCGCGAGCATGCGCGCTACCGTCACGTCGAGATGCTGGTTCCCCAGCGTGTCGCCGGCGCCAGCCGTGACGAACTGCCGCACGCCATTGGCAAACCCCTGGCCGAGGACCGCCAGCGGCTCCCGCTGCAACGTCCGCCAGACGATCGTGCCGGCTTCCGGCGCCAGGAGGGCGCCGCCGAGGAATCGCGGCGCGCCCGAGGCGTCGCGGTTCACCGGGCTGTCCGGCGCCCAGAGGAAGTCATCCGAATGCGCCGGCAGGCGCCCGGCCCAGGCGCAGAGATACCAGCCCGCGCCGGGGCATTCCGCCGCGATGGTGCGCGCTCCCGGCCCGTCCGCCACAAGCCGCGCCAGCAGAAAGGTGGCGCCATGGGGCGAGAGGGCGAGCCGCCCATGCCCGGCGAGGTTCGTCGCCAGCAGCAGCAGCACGGCGCCGAGCAGCGGCACGGCAACGCGCAGAGTGGGCGCCAGTGCGCGGCGCAGCAGCACCACCAGCCAGACCAGCAGCCCCGCCACCGGCAGGTGCGAGAGATGCGAGGCGATCGCCAGCATCGCCAGTAGGGACAGCCAGAGCCGCTCCCCGCGCGACAGCCGCTCCTCGGCGAAGCCCAGCAGGCCGAGCGCCAGGACCACGACGGGCGCGAGCACGTCCGGCATCAGCAGCGCGACGGAGAAGGGCGCTGTGGTCAGCGCCAGTGCCGCACAGAGCAGCAGGTGTCGCCCCGGTCCCGTGCCGCCGCAGCAGCGCGCGACCAGCCAGACCAGGTGCGACACCGCCAGCCCCTGCGCCGCCAGCGGTAGCCAGAGCGTACTCCGCCAATGCGCCGCATGCATGATCGGCCCGTAGATCCAGGGCTTGTCCCAGATCATCAGCGGGCCGAGCGTCTGGTGCAGGAAGGCGCCGGTGTCGCTGAACACCAGCGGGTAGCCGTTGACGAAGGCGGGCCAGACCAGCAGCGCCGCGCCGAGGATGATCGACGCGAGTGCCGTCACGCGGGGCCGGAGAACAGCTCGATCACGTTGCCCTCCGGGTCTGCGATGCGGAGCGTGCGGGGCGCCACGCCGTTCGCGCCCGGCGCCTCCAGCACCGCAACCCGGGCCATCATCATCCGCCGGTGCCAGCGTTCGAGTTCATCGTCGGGCACAGGGAAGGCGAGCAGCACGCCGCCCGCGCCGGCCGCGCCGCCGGTCGGGAACAGCGCATCGCCGCGTGGCCGGAGCGTCACCTGCACGGGCCCGCAGCGGAAGGCGGCATAGACCCCCTCCTGCGGCGTGAGGCCCAGCACGCGGAGCAAGAAGTCGCGCTGACGGCCGATGTCACGGCAGGGCAGGTCCACGCGCAGGAGGGGCACGCCGCCGAGGCTCAAGCCGCGGCTCCAGCGTTCCAGCGCGCGGCCGCGGCATCATCGTCCGCCTTGGCCTCGACCCAGCGCTCGGGGCGGCCATCGGCGAATTCCTCGCGCTTCCAGAAGGGCGCGCCGGTCTTCAGCCAGTCGATCAGGAAGGCGCAGGACTCGAGCGCCGCGGCGCGATGCGAGGAGGCGGTGAGCACGAGGACGATCGGCTCGCCCGGCGGCAGCCGGCCGACGCGGTGAATGACGGTGCAGCCGGTGAGCGGCCAGCGCGCGCAGGCCTCTTCCGCGATGCGGGCAATCGCGCGCTCCGTCATGCCGGGATAATGCTCGAGCACCAGGGCGGCGAGGCCGTCATCGGCGCGGCTGATCCCGACGAAGCTGGCGACGCCGCCGACATCCGCCCGACCCGCCGTCAGCGCGGCGGCTTCGGCGGCGAGGTCGAAGGGCGCCTCCTGCACGCGGATCGTGGGGGCGACGGGCGCGTCCTGCCCGGGGATGGTGTCGGCCACAGGCATCTCAGCCCCCGGTGACGGGCGGGAAGAAGGCGACCTCGTCCCCAGTCCGCACCGGGTCGCCGGGCGCGGCGAATTCCTGGTTCACCGCGGCGCGGATCTGCTTGCCCTGGGCGAAGGCCTCGGCATGGCTCGGGCTGCGGGTGCCGAGCCAGGCCATCAGGCCGGCGATATCGGTCACCTCGGGCGGCGGCGCGACCTCCTCCTCGGCGAGGCCGACACGCTGGCGAACCCAGGCGAAGTAGAGCACGCGCATGCTGGGATGGGTCCCGGCCCGGCCTCAGCGCGGCGCGCTGGGGACGACCTGGACGCGGCCATCCGGGCCGATGAGGGTGGTGGTGTTGCCGTCGCGGATCGCCGTGCCGCTGCCGCCGCCGGGGACGTTGAAGCTCTGGATCCGGTCGGTGCCGCCGGAGGTGATGACCTGGCCGCTCGGTGTGTTGATGACCTGGCCGTCGGCGCGCGGCGGCATCTGCGGGATGCTGCGCGACTGCGGCGTGCCCGGCATGGGCGGGACGATGCGCGGCTGCTCGGGCGCGAGCGGCAGGGGCTGCGGCGGCGGTGCCACGGGCATCACCACCGGCGGCGGTGGGCTGGAGGAGCCGCGGTTCGGACCGGGCGGGCGGGGGATGCTGTTGGTGTTGCCCGGCGGCGGCGGCGCGTTCGGGTCGCGCCCCGGCACGGGGGTGTAATCGGGGATGCTGCGGAGCGCGGCGTCGGGGCTGGCGAGGGTGGCACGCTGCGGCTGCGGTCCGGGCCAGACATCGCCCGGTTCGGTGTTGAGCTGGCCTGGCGGCGGCGCGCCGTAGCGGATGCGCTGGATGGTCGGCGCATCCTCGGGCGAGGGCGGCGTCATGGTCCGCCAGGGCATGCCCATGTTGCCGCCCGCATTGCTGATGCCCTGGGCGACATTGTAGGTGGCGTTGTTCCAGCCGGAGCACCCGGCGAGCAGCAGCGCGGCGGCCGCGAGGCCCGCATGGCGCGCCGTCAGCGCCTTCCGATCCGATCCGTCACGCATCATCCGCTCCTGCCACCCGTCGCACCATGCGCTGCCGGGCTGCCCGTCTCAAGATCCCGATGCCCGAACCATGCAATGCCTTCAAGGCCCCAACGCCGGATCGGGGCGCGATGCGGCGTGGCGCGCGGCATCGGGGCTGGCATAGCGCAGCCCGGCCTGGAGGTAATCCCAGCCGGTGACCAAGGTGAGAACGGCGGCGGTCCAGAGCATCAGCTCGCCGATCAGCGCGACCGGCAGGAAGGTGAGGTGCAGCACGGCCGCCGCCGTATCCCCGGCCAGCAGCGTCCCCAGCGCCCCCATCTGGAATCCGGTCTTCCACTTGGCGAGCTTCGTCACCGGCAGCCCGACGCGCAGCTCCGCCAGGTATTCGCGGAGGCCTGAGACCAGTATCTCCCGCAGCATGATGACGATGGCCGGCAGCAGGGCGAGGTTCGGCAGGCGCTCGAACCCCGCCAGCAGCATCAGCGCGGCGCCGACGAGGAGCTTGTCCGCGATGGGGTCCAGCATGCGGCCGAAAGGTGAGACGATCTTGCGCTGCCGGGCGATCTTGCCGTCGAAATAGTCGGTGATGGCGGCGGCGGAGAAGATCGCGCAGGCCGCCACGTCGCCCCAGGGCGTGCGCATCCAGACCGCCGCCACCAGCAGGGGGATGGCGGCGATGCGGGAGAGGGTGAGCAGGTTCGGCAGGTCGGTGGGCATTCCGCCGGGAGTCTAGCAAGGCCGGCGGCGCGCGGCGAGGCTGGGCGGTTCAGGTTTCCGGCTGGGGCGGTTGCAGCAGCGCCTCGGCGGGAACGTGCCATTCGCGGTGCAGGATGCGCGCCTGTTCGAGCGTCAGGCCGCGCTTGCGCGCAAGGATCTCGGAGGCGCGGGAGCGGGAGCCGAGCAGGCGGGCGAGATCGGCCTGGCCGAGGCCGGTGATTTCCATGCGGTAGCGGATCGCCTCGACCGGATCGGGCGGATCGATCGGCCAGTGCGCCGCCTCGTAGCGGTCGATCAGCGCAGCGAGCACGTCGAAGCGCTCTGCCTCCGGCGTGCCGGGCGCAGGCTCGCGTTCGAAATAGGGCGCGATCTCGGCCAACGCCCAGTCGTAGTCGGCTTCGGTCCTGATGGCGCGGATATCCATCACACGGCCTCCGGGTCGATCCTGTCGTACTCGGCATGCGTGCCGACGAACTTGATGAGCACGCGGCCGAAGCGATAGGCCACGTGCACGACAAGCCGGTACTTGTTGCCGCCGATATCGAAGATCAGGCGATTGTCTCCGACGACATCCACCGTCGCGCCGAACCCTCGCTTCACATCTGCGGGGCCTGTCCATTCGGCACGCGATACTTGGGCGAACCAAGCGCGCAGGGGGCCCTCCGCCTGCGGATGACGCTCCCAGAACAGACGGAGCGTCCTGCGCGCGATGATCTGCACCCCTCGAGCATAGTCTGTTCCAGTAATGGGAACAAGGCGGTTTGGGGCGGCGCGTTCGAAGCTGTGGGTTGGTCAATCTGCCAGCACGTCCGGACCTCATTTCCGGCCGTGCCGAACACGGTCGCGTGCCCCTGCGCAACGAACCACCGGCCTGTGCGTCACTGCATGCTCACCCTCCAGGAGACCACGCATGCCTTCTGCCCCCGCCGACGATAGTGGCCCGCAGCCCGGCCCCGCGCCGGTCGGTCCCGCGGTGCATCCGGCGCCGCCGCAGACCCCGGCAGAGACGCCGCCCGATCCCGGCCCCGCCCCGGTCGGGCCTGCGGTGCATCCGCCGTCGCCGCAGCAGGCGCCGAAGCCGGGGCCCTGATACGGTCGCGGCGACCGCGGCGTCTATTGGGTCGGCGAAGGGACGCGAGGGCATCGATGGGACGCCATCGATACTCTGTCCGTCGCCCCGCGCCGGCGGGACGCCCGGCATGTCAGCCTGCAGCCGCGTCGTGAGTGCCTCTGGCAGACACTCCCCGACTGTCTTTCCCTGCAATCCCCGGCGGGGCCGTGCGCTTCAGTCCTGCCTTCCGTCTTGCTGTGCAGGATCGTCTCACGCTTTCGCGCCCATCCTAAAGCGGGAGCATGAGGTGCCCCCCTGCTGAACCGGCACCCGCCGCGCCAGCACGCGCGGCGGCCCAACGGGATTGGGGAGGCCTGGAAGGCGTCGCGGCGCTGCCGCGACGCCGTTCGGTCCTTCGCCCCTCCAACCCTTACACCGCCGTCGGATGGAAATGCCCGTGGATCTTCTGCGCCACGCTCGGCCCCACGCCGGGCGTCGCGGCGAGGTCATCCAGCGACGCGTTGCGCACGCCGCGGGCACTGCCGAAGTGGTTCAGCAGGCGCCGCTTCAGCGCCGGCCCGACGCCCGGGATGTCGTCCAGCTCGCTCTTCGTCAGCGCCTTCGACCGGCCCGCGCGATGCGTGCCGATGGCGAAGCGGTGCGCCTCGTCGCGCAGCCGCTGCAGGTAGTAGAGCACGGGGTCGCGCGGCGGCAGCTGGATCGGCGGCAGCCCGGCGCGGTGGAACCATTCCCGCCCGGCGTCGCGGTCCGGGCCCTTGGCCACCGCCACCAGCGCCAGGTCGTCGCAGCCCATCTCCGCCAGCACCTCCCGCGCCGCGTTGAGGTGGCCGACGCCGCCATCGATCAGCACCAGGTCGGGCCAGGTGCCGTTCTCGCGGTTCGGGTCCTCCTTCAGCGCGCGGCCGAAGCGCCGTTCGAAGACCTCGCGCATCATGCCGAAGTCGTCGCCGCCCGTGACGGGGCCCTTGATGGAGAATTTGCGGTAGGCCTGCTTCAGGAAGCCAGAGGGGCCCGCGGCGATCATCACGCCATAGGCGTTGCTGCCCTGGATATGGCTGTTGTCGTAGACCTCGATCCGCTCCGGCTGGGCCGGCAGGTCGAACAGTTCCGCCACGCCGCGCAGCAGGGCCTGCTGCGCCGTGCCCTCCGCCATGCGACGTTCCAGGGCCTCGCGCGCATTGGTCTCGGCATGCTCGACCACGGCGCGCTTCTCGCCGCGCTGCGGCCGGTGCAGCACGACGCGGCGGCCGGCCTTGATCGACAGCGCCTCGGCGATCAGCTCGGCATCCTGCGGATCGTGGCTCAGCAGCAGGTTCGGCGGCGGCGGCAGGTCGTCGTAGAGCTGGCCCAGGAAGGCCGCGAGCACCTGGCCCGGGGGCTGGTCCTGCTTCGGGTGGCTCAGGAAATACGGGCGGTTGCCGTTGTTGCGCCCGCCGCGAAAGAAGAAGACCTGCACGCAGGACTGGCCCGGCCCCTGGTGCAGCGCCACCACATCGGCGTCGCCGACGCCTTCGACGTTGATGCGGTCATGCCCCTGAATATGCGTCAGGCCGCGGATGCGGTCGCGCAGCGCCGCGGCGCGCTCGAACTCCAGGCGCTCGGCCGCCTCCTCCATCTCCCGCGCCAGGTTCTTCTGGATCGAGGGTGTCTCGCCGGAGAGGAACTGCTTCGCCTGGTGCACTAGGTCCGCGTAGTCGCTTTCGCTGATCCGCCCGACGCAGGGGGCGGAGCAGCGCTTGATCTGGTGCAGCAGGCAAGGGCGGGAGCGCGAGTCGAACACCGTGTCGCGGCAGGAGCGCAGCAGGAACACGCGCTGCAGCGCTGTCAGCGTCTGGTTCACCGCCCAGGCGGAGGCGAAGGGGCCCCAATAGGAAGACCCCTTCTTCCGCTCACCCCTGTGCTTGGCGATCTGCGGATAGGCATGGTCCTCCGTCATGACCAGCCAGGGGTAGGATTTGTCGTCGCGGAGGACGATGTTGTAGCGCGGCCGGAGGCGCTTGATCAGGTTCGCTTCCAGCAGCAGCGCCTCGGCCTCGGAGGCCGTGCTGACCACCTCCAGGTGGCGCGTCTCGTGCACCATGCGCCGGAGGCGCTCGGGCAGGCGGCCGATCTGGGTGTAGGTCGCCACCCGCCTGCGGATCGCCCGCGCCTTGCCCACGTAGAGGGCATCCCCCTTGGCATCGAGCATGCGGTAGACGCCTGGGGAGAGGGGCAGGTTGGGGAGCGCCGCCTCGATCACCCGCACGCCCTCCATCGTGGGCGCCGGTGCCGGCGCGGCGCCGGCGGAGTCCTCCTCGATCATGGCGCGGAGTTAGGCGTTGGGCTGGGGGGGCCGCAAGGCGCGCGCGTGGCCCGGCGGGGCGCTTGGCTTGTCCACCAAAGCTGTGGACAACTCTGTGGACTCGGGGCGTGATCAGGGTGTGAATCGGCAGTCATCCGCCTGTCACAGCGGTTTGCCCAAGGAAGCGGCATACTTCCTATGGCATTGATCAGACGCGGTTTTCCGCGGACCCGCCATGACTCGTAACTGTCAAGTGCAACAATGTGCTTGACGTTTCGGGTCGGCCCGGCACCGCGGACTGCCGGTGGACAATATGTTGCGATGCCGGTTTCAGTCGCGCCGTCGCTCGATCACCACCCCGACCGCCTCGGCGTCGGCGAAGGCATCGGGCTTTTCGACCATCACCCGCGCGCGCCGCACCCGGGGGTCGGTCAGTGCCGCAGCCGCGATGCGCTCGGCCAGCGTCTCCACCAGTAACGTGTGGCGCCCCGCTGCGGCGTTGCGCGCCGCTGTCACGATCCCGTCGTAGTCGACGACGCGCCGCAGATCGTCGGCGCCGATCCCGACCGCCGTCGATTCATCCTCGACGGCCAGTTCGATGCCGACGATCACCCGTTGCGGCGCTGCCTTCTCGTGCGGATGCACGCCAAGCCGCGCCGTCAGCGCCAACCCGCGCACGAAGACGAGCCTGAGCGCCTGCGCCGCGTCAGGCGCGAAACCGGAGGCGCCAAGCGCGCTCATCGACGGGTCTTCCCAATCATGCGGCCTGCCTTCCCATCATTCGGGCAGCGGCCCGTCCTGGCCCGCGGGCGACCACTGCAGGTGCTGCCCGCCATCGAGGGCGATCATCTGCCCCGTCATCGCCGGCAGCGCCAGGATCGAAAGCAGCGCACGCGACACTTC
>JAIYAI010000398.1 GCA_027489135.1 Acetobacteraceae bacterium | reverse complement strand
TTCCATTCCCTGGCGAGGGAGGCGCTCATCGCATCGCCGCCCGGATGCGGCCGGAGACCAGCTCCGCCAGGAAGATCAGCGCGATGATGGCGAGCAGGATCGCCGCCACGAAGTCGTAGTCGAAGCGCTTGAAGGCCGCGAAGAGCGTCCCCCCGATCCCGCCCGCGCCGACGATCCCGACCAGGGTCGAGTTCCTGAGGTTGGAATCGAGCTGATACAGGCAGAACCCCGTGAAGCGCGACGCCACCTGCGGCAGCACGCCGTAGAGCAGCACCGCGCCGAGGCCGGCGCCGGTCGCCCGCACCGCCTCCACCTGCTTCATCGAGATCTCCTCGATCGCCTCGGCGAACAGCTTGGCGATGAAGCCCATCGAGGCGATGGTCAGCGCCGCCACGCCCGCCAGCGCGCCGAAGCCGATCGCCTTCACGAAGAGGATGGCGACGATCACGTAGTGCAGGCTGCGGCAGACCGCGATGAAGCCGCGCACGGGGATGCTGACGAAGGCCGGCGCCAGGTTGCGCGCCGCCATCAGCCCGAGCGGCAGGGAGATGACGATGCCGAGGGCAGAGGAGAGCAGCGCGATCTGGATACTCTCGACCAGCCCCTCCACCAGCAATTCCCAGCGGGTGAAATTGGGCGGCCACATGCGGGCGAGGAAGCGCCCCGCCTCACCCATCCCCGTCGCCAGCCGCTCGCCCGAGAGGCCGAGCTGCGTCATCGCGTAGAGGCAGTAGAGCGCGAGCGCGGCGAGCCCCGCCCGGGCCGCCCAGTTCGGCGCGAAGGCGCGGCGCGCCGCGTGGCTGGCAGCGCCGCTCACAGCCAATCCTCGCCGCCATAGATCTGGCGGAGATGCCCGGGCTCCAGCGCCTCGGGCGGCCCGTCGAAGACGACGGCGCCGCCGGAAATCCCGACGATCCGCCGCGCGAAGCGCCGTGCGAGGTCGACATTGTGGATGTTGAGGATCACCGGCACGCCGGCCGCCGCGGTCAGCCGCGCCAGCAGCTCCATCACCTCCACCGCCGTCTTGGGATCGAGCGAGGAGGTCGGCTCGTCCGCCAGCAGCAGCGCCGGCTGCTGCATCAGCGCGCGGGCGATGCCGACGCGCTGGCGCTGCCCGCCGGACAGCGCATCGGCCCGGCGCGTCGCGTGCTCCGGCAGGCCGACCGCGTCCAGCAGGTCGAAGGCGCGGGCGATGTCCGCATCGGGGTAGCGGCGCAGCCAGGCGCGCCAGAGCGGCACGTAGCCGAGCCGGCCGGAGAGCACGTTCTCCATCACCGTCAGGCGCTCGACCAGGTTGTATTCCTGGAAGACCATGCCGATGCGCCGCCGCGCCAGCCGCAGCGACCGGCCCCGCAGCCGTGCGAGGTCGGTGCCGTCCAGCAGGATCTCGCCCCGCGTCGGCTCGACCAGGCGGTTGATGCAGCGGAGCAGCGTCGACTTGCCGGTGCCGGAGGGACCGATCACCGCGGTGATGCCGTCCGGCGCGATGGCGAGATCGATGCCGCGCAGCACGGGCTGGCCGGGGACGTATTCCTTGACCAATCCCCGGATGACCAGCCCGGCCTCTGCGCCGGGACGGGTCAACGGCGCGGCGAGCGCGGCGTCGTCCATGCTCAGCGCGACGGTGCCGCGGCAGGCGGTGCCGCGGCAGGGGGCGTCGCGGCAGGGGCCTGCTGCTGGCGCTGCTGGTTGCGGCGCTGCTCGGCTTCCAGTTCGCGCCGGCTCTCGGCATCGAAGGCCGAGCGGTTGTAGGGGGCGTTCACCGCATCGGCGACAGCGCGGACCGGCGCCCATTGCTGGGCATAGGTGGCGGGCCAGAAGCGGTCATTGCCGCCAAGGTCGCGGCGCATCGCCTCGGGGAAGCGGTAGTCGAAGAAGCACTGGCGGATGCGCTGCGCGAGCTCGGGCTTCAGGTCGTGCGCGAGGGCGAAGGAGGAGGTCGGGAAGGGATCGGATTCCCAGACGATGCGGAAGGTATCGCGCTTCACCTGGCCGCGGCCGATCATGCGGTTGAAGACGTCCGACGCCACCGGCGCCGCATCGTAGTCGCCGGCGTTCACGCCCATGACGCTGCGGTCGTGCCCGCCCGAGTAGATCACCCGGTAGTCCTGGTCCGGCGTGGCGCCGAGCGCGGGAAAGAAGGCGCGCGGCGCGAGGTTGCCGGAGTTCGACGTGGCCGAGGTATGCGCGACGCGCCGCCCCTTGAGGTCGGCGACGGAATTGATCGGCCCGTCGGCGCGTGCGACCAGCGCAACGCGGTAGCTCTCGAACTGCTCCGGCCCGCCCTTGATGGCGAAGGGCACGGCGCCGGCGAGGTTCACCGCGAAAGCGGTCGGGCCCGTCGAGAAGCCCGCGATGTGCAGGCGGCCCGAGCGCATCGCCTCCACCTGCGCGGCGTTGGAGGTGACCTGGAAATAGACCACGCGCTTGCCCGTGCATTGCGTCAGGTAGTCGAGGAAGGGCCGGAACTGGCTGGCGTAGAGCGCAGGATCCTCGACCGGCGTATAGGCGAAGACGAGGGTCGAGGGGTCGCGCAGCCGCGCCGGGTCGCGCGGCACGTCGGCCACCATGTCGCGGTTCTCGTCGCAATAGGCCTCGTCCAGGCTGCCGCGGAAGGCACAGGCCGCAGGCCCCTGGGCCGCGGCAGGGGCGGCCCAGGCGGCGGCCATCAAGGTCCAGAGCGAGGCGGCGCCGAGCGCCCGCTTGGAATGAACACTGAACATGCTGTTTCCCCCGGATGCTTCAGCCGCGTGCCGCCAGCACGGCATCAGCGAATTCGACGAAGCCCGCCCCTCCCGCGCCCGCCGCGACATAGGCGGGCGGGGCGGAGAGGCCGGGCAGGAAGGGCGCGATATTGGCCACGCCGATCGAAAGCGGCACCGCAGCGAACATGGGCGCGTCGTTCGGGCTGTCACCCAGGTAGGCCACGCGGTCGATCACCTGGTCGAGCGGCTGCCACAGCGCGGCGAAGAGATGGCGGATGCCCATCAGCTTGTCCCAAGCGCCGATCCAGGCGTTGACGTGGATGGAACTCACCTTCGCCTCTGCGCCGCCGGCACGAAAGACGGCGGCGATGCGCTCGGCCTCGGCCAGCGGCAGCTGGCCAGTGTCCTCGGCGAAGTCGACGGCGATGTCGAAGATGCGGATGCCCTGGCTCTCCTGGCCTCGCGAGCCGAAGCGCACAAAGAGGAGCTTGTTGCCGTCGCTCACGGCAAGATTGCCAAAGCTGCCGCGCGAGATCGGAAGGCGCATGGCGCG
>JAIYAI010000765.1 GCA_027489135.1 Acetobacteraceae bacterium | reverse complement strand
GAGACGTTCATGCCGATGAAGCCGGCCGCGCCGGACAGCACGGCGCCGAGCAGGAAGCCCATGGCCACCGCCGCGCCGAGCCAGATCCAGACGCCCACGAAGAGCACCGCGCCGACGATGCCGATGGTCATGTACTGGCGCTTCAGGTAGGCCGAGGCGCCCTCCTGGATGGCGCGCGCGATCTCCTGCATGCGCTCGGTGCCGGCGGGCAGCGCCATCACCTGCTTCGAGGTGACGACGCCGTAGGCGATCGACGTCGCCCCCAGCGCGATCACCAGCAACAACGACAAGGTCAGCAAGACGGTCTCCCCCTTGATCGACGCGCGCGGCGGCCGCCGCTCACGCACGTGCGGCCGCGGGCTACGGGGCCCGGGCGCGCCTCCAGCCGCCGGCACGCCCCGGGGCGCTGCGCGCATGGCGCGCGCGGACGTCTTGGGTCGGGCGGCGGCCCCCTATACGGGGGAGGCCCAGGAGGCGCAACGGCCGCCCGGGGCAGGCCTCAGCGCAGCACCGGCACGTCGACGCCGCCGGGTGCGCAGCACGGATCGCGGGGTCGGGAGACCGCCCATACGGCGTCGATCAGCGTGCCGAGGTCGAAGGGCTTCTGCAGCAGGACCAGCGGGCCCGGTCCGGCCGCATCGAGGGTACTTGCCACGCCCGGCGGCAGGTAGCCGGTCATCACCACGATGGGCAGGTACGGCCGCGTCTCCCGCAGCCTGGGGATCAGTTCCCAGCCCGGCAGGCGCGGCATGGCGAGGTCGGTGACCAGGATATCGAAGGGGGTATGCTCGGCGATCTCGAGGGCGGCCTGGCCATCCCCGGCGAGCGTCACCGCGTGGCCCAGTTCCAGCAGGATCTCCTCGACCACCATGGCGGCGAGGGGTTCGTCTTCGGCGACCAGGATCCGCAACGGCTGGCATGGGGGACCGGCAACGGTCATGGGGGCGCCTTCACCACCAGCCGGGAGGGTCCGGCGTCGATTGTATGGCATAAGACTGAGCGCGGGGCGCCGAAAATCAAGAAACCGCGACGGCCCGCAACCGCACCGACAGTGTGGCATTGCCGCCGCGCGGTCAGCACCAGGCCTCGAGGCACTCCAGATACGCGGCCGCCGAGGCCGCGGGGCTGAAATGTGCGCGCATCCAGTCCCGGGCGGCCATCCCCTGCGCGGACAGCGCCGCCGGGTCGGCCAGCAGCGCCCGGACCCGGGCGGCAAGGGGCGCGCTCGCATCGGCGACGAAGGCAAGCTTTGCCAGCATGGCATCCGGGTATTCGGCCGCCGGCCCGAAGTCGTAGGCCAGCGCCGGCGTACCCATGCCGAGCGCCCTGGCGAGGGTGCCGGAGCTCTCCCCCGCCACGGGAAAGCGCAGCGCCAGCAGCAGGTCGGCGGCGCGGAGATGGAGGAAGAAGGCCTCCTCCGCGAGCCATCCCGTGAAGCGCACCCGCTCCGCCAGCCCGAGCGAGGCGGCTTCCGCGGCGAGGTGCAGACCGTCCTCCACCTGCCCGCCGATCACCAGCAGCGGCGCGGGCCCCGACCGCGCCAGCAGCGCCAGCGCGCGCAGCGCCGTCCCCACCTGCTTGGCCGGCGTCACATGCCCGAGCGCGAGCAGCACCGGGCCGTCCGCCGGCAGGCCGAGGCGCGTCCGAGCCTCCGCCCGCGTGATGCCGTCGAAGGCCGCGACGGCCGGCGAGAGGTGATGCGGCAGAACCCGCACCGGCAGGCCCGACGGACCGCGCAGCCGCCCCGCCGCGAAGCGGCTGTGCACGACGACGCCGCGTGCCCGGTCCAGCACCGCGCCGTGCAGCGGCATCAGGAAGCGCTGCATCGGCGCGAAGAGGCCGAGCTGCCTCAACCGTGCCAGCCGCCGGCCGGCCGCGCCGTACTCGGCGCCGAGCGCGGCGGCATAGGCATGCGGGCTGCCGCGGCCGAGGGTCAGCGCTTCGACCAGGTGGTGCAGCACCACGTCGTGCAGCGCGACCAGGCCGGGCCGGTGCAGCGCCGCGCGATAGACATGTGCGTGGTCGAGGCTGTTGCCGAGGTGATGCAGATGCGGCGCCGCCTGCAGCACGGGATCGGCGCGCCAGGTCCGCTCGCTGACCACACGTGCCGGCAGGGCCCCCTGGGCGGTCGCGGCGGCGGCATCGGCCTCCGTTGCCACCACCACCGTCAGCGCGCGCCGTTGCGCGAGATCGGGCAGCAATTCGGCGGCATAGGCCGCGATGCCGGAAGGACTCGGCGGCAGCGGCGCGACGACGACGAGCGGCGCCGTCGGTCCGGTCATGGCGCCGGTCGCGTCGCAGTAGGGTCCAGGGGAGCGCCGCGGATCGCGAGGCGCGCTTCCAGGGCCCGCAGCCGTGCCTCGAAGCGGGTTTCGGCCACCGCGATCATGTCGCCGACATAGTCGGCGAGCGTCCGCGCCAGGGCCTCCGCGATGCGTTCCTCCGCCGTGGCCACGGCGCCGGCCGTGCCTGGAATCGCGCCGGCGAGGCCCTGGAGGCGCTCGAGCATCTCCCGCCGCAGCGCCTCGATGTCGGAACGGATCTCCGCCTCCCGCGCCTCCAGCAGCGCGCTCCCGAGGCCGGCAAGCTGCGGTCCGCCCGGCCCGCCGAGCAGGTCGAGCGCCTCCTGCAGGCGTTCCGTCTCGGCGCGCAGGAAGCCGGTGCGCAGGTCGAGCGCGACGGCCAGCGCATGGCGGGGATCGGAGGGCAGGATCGGACCCTCCGGGAAGGCCACGCGCGGCCCCGGCCGGCCGGGGCGCCGCGCCTCCTCCGAGCCGGCGAGGGCGTGCAGCACCTCGACGCGCCGCTCCGGGTGGTTGTGGATCGCGGCGGTGTAGTGGGCATAGCCCGCGGCGTCGGGCCAGCGTCCGAGCAGCGCGATATAGGCGTTGATGACGAAGTCGTGGTCCTCGCCGAAGAGCAGGTCGCCGGGCTGGATGGTCCGCGGCGGGACGGTCATTGCGCGGCCTGTGCGGGGGCCAGGAGCTTGTCCGCCACCGTTGGCCCGGCGGGCTCCGCCATCGCGATGCCCAGCTTGGCGTACAGGGCGGCGAGGCGCGCCGCGCTGCGTTCCGGGCTGAACTGTGCCGCCTGGCGCGGTCCGTCATGCGCAAGGCGCGCCCGCAGCTCCGGGTCGCGGTCCACCGCCTGGATCGCGCCGACCAGTTCCGAGATGTCGTAGGGATCGACGGTCAGCGCCGCATCCGCCACCACTTCCGGCAGCGAGGAGGTGTTGGAGGTGATCACCGGCGTCCCGAGCAGCATGGCTTCCGCGGCGGGCAGGCCGAAGCCTTCGTAGAGCGACGGGAAGAGCACGGCGCGGGCGCCGCGGATCAGGTTCACCAGGAGCCGGAACGGCGCGTAGTCCAGCAGCATCACCTTGTGGCGCGTGCGCAGGCTGTCGCCTTCCTGCGCCAGCCAGCGGATGTGGTCGTCGAACAGCAGGCGCAGTTCCTGGTCCGACTTCCAGGCCTTCTTGCCGACGATCACCAGCGGCCCTTCCACCCCGCTGGCGAGGAAGGCCTGGATCAGCCGTCCGACATTCTTCTTCGGCTCGATGGCGCCGAAGAAGAGCCAGTATTTCTTCGCGTCCAGCCCGAAGCTGCTGGTGATCTCCGCCCGCACCTGCTCGAACGGCGCTTCCGCGAAATTCCGGGGAATGTGCACGGTCTGGTAGGTGTTGGTCACCCGCTCCTCCGGCACGCCGAGCAGGGAGACGATGTCGCGCTTCGACGCCTCCGACACCGTGACGAGGTGGTCCGCGTCCCGCGCCAGCAGGCGCTGCAGGCGGAAATACCGCCGCTTGTTGTCGAGCGTGGTGTAGGGCAGCCGCAGCGGCACGAGATCGTGCAGCGTGTAGATGTTCCGCGCGCCGGGCATCATCAGCGGCAGCGGATAGGTCCAGTGCATGAT
>JAIYAI010000155.1 GCA_027489135.1 Acetobacteraceae bacterium | reverse complement strand
CGGCCCGGGTCAGCCGCCCGGCGGCGAGGTCCGCGAAGGGCCGCAGGTCGTGCAGCCGCTCATGCGCCGCGGCGGTGCCGAGCCGCAGCGCCTCGCGTGCCGGGGCGCGCGCCGGCCTACCGGTTGGCATGGGCGCGGGTGCCGGTGCCGGCTCACCGACGGTCATGGGAGTCGGTGCCGTCGCCGGCCCCGTCCACGCGCTGCTCCGAGCTGTCGCTACGGTCGTGCCCGCGTACGTGCCGCAGCAGGTGCTCGAGCACCTCGGCTGTCCGCGCGACGGAGGCGCGGACGCTGTCCAGCATGCGCGGCATGCGGGTCAGTTCCACCCCGTCGGTAATCTCGAGCGCGGCGAGCTGGGCGTTCTCGACCACCGTGTTCAGCAGGGTGCGGAATATCGGGTCGCTGGTGCGGTCGAGCCGTCCGGGCCGCACCGGATGGCCCTGTACGATGCCTTCCTGGAAACGCCGCCGCGCCGCCTCAGCCTGCTTGCGCTCGGTCAGGTCGGTGAACAGCAGCACGAAGCCGAGCACGCGGTCCGGCGCCGAGAAGACCGGGTCCGCCCGCACCAGCATGGGCCGGTCCTCGCCGGGCGCCTCGTCGACAAGCCTCACCTCGCCGCGCCAGGATCGCCGGCTGCCCACCACTTCGCGCAGCCGGGCCGAAACCTCGGCGGAGTCGATGAAGGCAGGCAGCAGGTCGTCAAGGTTGCGCAGTGGCGTTGCCCGCAACGCCTCGGGCAGCAGGCGCAGGAAGGCGTCGTTGGTGAGCTGCACGAGGCCAAGCTCGTCCGCGATCACCACGGGCTGGTCGGACTGCCCGACCTGCCGCCGGACATGGGAAAGCTGGTCCTGCGCGATCAGCATGCGCACCGAGCGGAACTGCAGCACGACATCCGCGACCGTGTCGCAGATCAGCCGCACCGCGGTGACGTCGCGCGGCGCCCAGGGCTCGGCCGTGCCCTCGACCACCTGGTGCCACTGCGCGAAGCTGCGGCGCGGCGAGAGCTGCGACGGATCGTCGCCGATCTCCGCGGGCTTGGTGGGATCGCCGCCCCAGGTGACGGTGCGCACCTGCTCGGGCCGGAACCACATCAGGTACTCGCCCGGCGCGCTGGAGACCGGTGCGGCGATCATCCCGGCGGCGACGGGGATCAGGGGGGCGAAGGCCGGAACCTCCAGACCCAGCGCGTGCAGCGCAACGACATGCTGGGCGGGGCGGCGCTCGTCCAGCCAGGAACCAAGCTCGCGCAGCGCCGCCGTGGCGGGAACCTCGCCGGCGGTGCGGATCTGCCCCTCGAAGAGCAGTGCGCAGCCGCTGGCGTTGAGCGGCTGCAGCAGCGCCTCGGGGTTGTCGAACAGCGCGGCCCGCCAGTCGCCCTCGCGGGAGATCGCCTCGATCAGCCGCTGCTCCAGCCGGCGCACGGTGAGCTCGGCCTGCGCCTGGGCGAAGCTTTCCAGCGCCGCGATGCGCGTCGCCAGCGCCTCGGCCAGCAGCTCGCAGGTCGCGCGCATCTCGAAGGGGGCGAAGCGGGCGGCGTAGTGGTGGCAGGCGACCAGGCCCCAGAGCTTGCCGCCGACCATGATGGAGGCGACGAGCGTCGCGCCGACGCCCATGTTCTGGAGATAGCGGATATGCAGTGGCGAGATCGAGCGAAGCACGCAGAGCGACATGTCGAGCTGCGTGGCCGTCGCCGGCTCCAGCGGCACCGGCGCGTAGTTCACGTCGACCAGCACGCGAACCCGGTTGTGCTCGTAGAGACGGCGGGCGATCTGCGGGATGTCGGACGCGGGGTAGCGGTTGCCGAGATAGGGCTCGAGATGCGGCAGACGCTCCTCGCCCAGCACCTCGCCATGGCCCTCCTCGTCGAAGCGGTAGACCATGACGCGGTCGTAGCCGGTGACGGCGCGGAAGATGCGCGCCGCCTCCTCGCAGAGGCCGCGCATGCTCCAGGCACCCAGCAGGCCCTGCAGGGCGGGCTCGACCTGGCGGGAGAGGTCGCGCGTTTCGCCCGCGCGCTCGAACTCGATGATCAGGCCGGAGCCGCAGGCGGGGCGGTGGACCATCGCGTCGTGCGGCATGGCCGGGCTGCCGAGCCTGCAGCGCAGCACGGCAGGGATGCTGTCGAGCGGGTCCTCGAGCACCCCGGGCAGGCGCGCCGCCAGGTCGCCGGCCACCGCCGCGAGGCTCCGGCCGGTCAGCGCGTCTCGGCCGAGGCCCAGGAAGGCGGGGGCGTTGGCACTCGCCTGCAGGACGACCAGGTCCGGCTCGCGCACGACCAGCAGGGCGCCATGCGGCTGGATCGAGCCGGCCAGATGGATCTGTTCGCGCTCGCAATTGGTGAGGTCCGCCTCGCCGAAGGCGGGGGCGGCGTCCCGCTCGCCTGGCAGTGCGGCGCCCGTCTCATCCCCTCGTCCAGGCACGGCGCCGGTCAACCCGTCGCCTCCCCGGCATCCGCATGCGGGCCCTCGCGGCGGCGTGGCGTGGGGCGGGCGTCGGGGCGGGGCGGGTCGGCCGGCTCGTCCTGTTCGATGCCGTAGCGGTCGAGCTTGGCGTAGAGGCTCTGGCGGCTCAGACCGAGCAATTCCGCCGCGTGGGTGCGCTTGCCGCCGGCCAGTTCGAGCGCGGCCTGGATGCAGTGGCGCTCCAGCACGGTCGTGGTGTCGCGCACCAGCGTGGTCAGCGGCGTGCGGCCAACCTGGCTGGCGAGGGACTGCAAGGCAGCGGCCAGCAGGGCGTCCTCGGACTGCGCCGGCAGCGGCAGTCGCCGGCTGACGTCGCGCAGGAGCAGCCCGATCAGGCGGCCCTCGCCCTCGCCGGTGACGGCGGCGGAAATCTCGACCTCCGTCTCCATGCCCAGCTCGCCCACCACGGTGGTGGGGAAGAGGCGCGCCACGCGATGGCGATGCACCATCTCGAGCAGGATGGCGCCGTCCGCGCCGGGGCGGGACAGCCAGCGGCCGATGCGGTCGCCGATCACCGCCGCCTCGGTCGGCGCCTGCACGAGATCGAGGAAGGCGCGGTTGACCCGGCGCACGATGCCGCGGGAATCGAGGACGACGAAGGCATCGGGCAGCTGCTCGACCAGCGCGTCGATCGGCGGCGGCAGGGCGGCGGCTGCGACGCGCAGGCGGTCCGCGGCGCGCGACTGCAGGTCGGCAACCGGCGTGAGCTGCACCAGGAAGACCGGACCCGGCTCGCTCGTCATGAGCGAGGCACGGGCTGTCCATGGCGCATCGTGCTGGCCAAGATGCACGACGATGCCCGGGGCGCGGCCCTGCTCCCGCGCCCGGCCCAGCATCGCAGCGAAGCTCGCCCGGTCGCGCGGAGCGATCTCCTGCACCAGGTCCCAGCCCGGGGCGACGCCGAGCAGGCGGATCGCTGCCGGATTGGCCTCGATCACCTTGCCGGTCTCGGAATGCATCACGAAGACCGCCTCGGTCGAGGCGTCGAAGAGCAGGCGCGAGCGTGTCTCGATCTCGCGGAGCTTCCAGTAGTCCTGCTCGCGCGCCTGCTGGGCGGCGATCAGTCGGGACTGCAGTTCGGCGACGGCCTGCAGATTCTTGCCGATGGCGATCAGCCCGGCGCGGCCGCCGAGCCGGACGGCGGTGTATTCGATCGGCAACTCGCGGCCGCCGGGGAAGCGCTGGGTGATCTGGCGGAAGGCGGACACGCCGCTTTGCCGCGCATCTTCCAGCATCCGTTCGATCTTCTCGCCGGCCACCTCCTCGACCGTCTCGACCCAGCGACGCCCGACCCAGGCGTTCAGGCCAAGATCGTCGGGCATGGTGCCGGACAGCGTCGCGCCGCGGATGATGCCGTCGAAGTCGAGCGCGAGCGTGATGTCGGGCTGGGCGATGTTCACGCGACTGGTCATGGGAGCTCCCATGCTCTCCGCGGAAGCGAACCGTGCCAAGGGTTGTCCTTGCCAAGGGCTCTCCGGCGGCGGGCGGGCGGCGACGGGCGGCGTTTCGCGGCGGCGGACTCGGAGCGGCCACGCTCCATCCGACATGTATCGCTGCGCTGACAAGGTCAAGGGTATTGGGCGGAGCGAATCAACCAAAATTGACAATCGACGCAAGGTTCCGTCGAAAATTTAACCACACGTCTCATGAAATGTTTTGACCTGCGAGTGCGCCTGCGCGGGCGGCAGACGGACGGTTTGGCGCCGGACCGCCGGCACGCTATTGTGCAGCGCAGGACTCCATGGCCGTGCCGCG
>JAIYAI010000250.1 GCA_027489135.1 Acetobacteraceae bacterium | reverse complement strand
GTGATCGCGCAGCTGGGCCCGGTTCTTCGCCAGATACGCCTGGATCGCCGTCGTCCCGGTCTTCGGCAGCCCGATGTGGACGATCGCCTTGCGCTTCACCCTGCCAGACCCTGTCACTTTCGCGTCGCACCCTAGGTCGAGCCCGATGAACGGACAATCACCGGGGTGGCCGAGCCCGCAGCATACTGCGTTCCAACCATGTCGGGAAAGGGACGCGCCATTCGACCGGCGCGGGGCGGGCAGCCCGAATCCAGGCACTCACGCGACGCCCCGCCCTGGCGATCGGTGCAAACGGACCGGAATGTCCTGGGCGACGTGCCGCCTTGCCCGTAACACGCTTCGTCGGCCCTGCCGCCGGGCGCCTCCCGCATTGACAAGCCCTGACGCCGAACGCCTCCCGCATTGACGAGCCTTCCACGACGATCGACGCTAGCCGCGCCGGGCGCAGGCCGGTGGACGTCGACGGCCCTGGCGGAGGGGCACAGACCGCCGCCACCGGAGATGCGCACCGTACCGAAGGACCGACCCCATGCCCAACGTCCGCGTCGTCTGCGCGCATGACTGCCCAGACATGTGCTCCCTCGTCGCCGAGGTCGAGGGCAACCGCGTGCTCCGCATCCAGGGCGACCCGGACCAGCCCTACACCGCCGGCTATGCCTGCGCGAAGGTCAACCGCGACGCGGAGCTTGTGCATGCCCCGGACCGGCTGAAGACCCCGCTCCGCCGCACCGGCCCCAAGGGCTCCGGCCGGTTCGCCCCCGTCACCTGGGACGCCGCGCTCGACGAGATCGAGACCCGCTGGAAGGCCATCATCGCGGAGGTCGGGCCGGAGGCGCTGCTGGGCTACGCCTACAGCGCCCATCAGGGGCAGATGAACCGCCACATCGTCAACGGCCTCTTCCACGCGCTCGGCGCCTCGCGCCTGCAGGCCGGCACGGTCTGCGACACCTGCTGCGAGACGGCCTGGGACATGACCGTCGGCCCCGTCGGCTGCGCCGATCCCGAATCGGTCGTCCACTCCGACCTCGTCATCGCCTGGGGCTGCGACCTGATGGCGGTGAACATCCATTTCTGGACGCTGCTGGAGAAGGTGCGGAAGACCGGCGTCAAGCTCGTGGTGATCGACCCGCGCCGCAGCCAGACCGCCGCGCGCGCCGACTGGCACCTGCCCATCCGCATCGGCACCGACGCCGCGCTGGCCTGCGGCATCGCCCATATCCTGCTGCGCGACGGGCTGCTCGACCGCGCCTACATCGAAGCGCACACGCTCGGCTTCGACCGCTGGGCGGCGGAGGTGCTGCCCGCCTTCCCGCCCGCCCGGGTCGCGGAGATCACCGGCCTCGCCGCCGCCGATGTCGAACGCCTCGCGGCGATGTACGGCGCGTCGAAGCGATCGCTCATCCGCCTCGGCGAGGGCATGACGCGCCTTGCCCGCGGCGGCCAGGCGCTGCGCGCGGTGGCGACGCTGCCGGCCCTGACCGGCGCCTATGGGCGGGAGGGCGGCGGCGCGGTGCTGCTCACGGCCGGCTCAATGGAGTTCGACTTCTCGATCGTGCGGAAGCCCGGCGCGCCGTCTTCCAGCCGCCAGGTCGCGCACCACGAACTCGGCCAGGCGCTGCTCGAGCTGCGCGACCCGCCGCTGCGCGCCCTCCTCATCGCCGCCAACAACCCGGCGGTGACCAACCCGGATATCGATCGCCTGCGCCGGGGCCTGGCGCGCGAGGACCTTTTCACCGTCGTTCACGATCCCTTCCTGACCGATACCGCGCGCTACGCCGACATCGTCCTGCCCGCCACCACCTACCTGGAGACCGAGGATTTCTACCGCGCCTATGGCGCCTACTGGATGCAGTACGCCCCCGCCGCCGTGCCGCCGCAGCACGAGGCCTGGTCCAACTTCCGCCTGGCGCAGGAACTCGCCCGCCGCATGGGCGTGACGGCCCCGGTCTTCTCCATGGCGCCGCAGGAGATCCTGCCGCATTTCTTCAAGGGAGCATCCGGCGCCGTCGCCGCGATCGACCCCGCCAGCGTCCTCGCCGGGCCCGTGAAGATGCCGCCGCCCAAGGCGCAGGAATTCCGCACGCCCTCCGGGAAGCTGGAGATCTTCTCGGCCACGTTGGAGGCGCAGGGCGTGCCGCCCATGCCGACCTGGGAGCCCGATGCGAAGGAGCAGGCCGATGCCGCGCGCTGGCCGCTCAGGCTGCTGACCGCGCCGGGCTACTTCCAGGCGCATACCGCCTGGGCCGCCGTACCCTTCCTCCGGGCGCGGGAGGGCGCGCCCGCCGTGATGCTGCACCCGGAGGAGGCCGCGAAGCGCGGGCTCGCCGATGGGCAGACGGTCAGGCTGGTCAACGACCTCGGCAGCGCCGGCCTGGTGCTGCGCATCTCGGACGAGGTGCGGCCGGGCGTCGCCTTCGTGCCGGGCCAGCGCCCCGATGCCGAGACCGTCGCCGGCACCGTCAACATGCTCTGCGACACGCGCCGCTCCGACATCGGCGACGGCGCCTGCTACCAGAGCACCTTCCTCGACGTCGTCGCCTGGGACGCTGCCGCATGACAGACCTCGCCACCCTGACCGCGACGGAGCAGGCCGCGCTGGTCCGCAGCCGCCGCACCTCCCCCGTCGAGGTCACGCGCGCCGTGCTGGACCGCATCGCCGCCTGGGAAGGGCATCTCAACGCCTTCGCCGCGCTCGACGCCGACCGCGCCATGGCCGCGGCGAAGCGCGCCGAGGATGCGGTGATGGCGGGCGCGCCGCTCGGGCCCCTGCACGGCGTGCCGGTCACCATCAAGGACGTGCAGGCGGTGGAGGGGCTGCCGACGCGGCGCGGGTCGCGCCTGTCGGATCCCGCGCCGGCCGCGGCCGATGCGCCGCTGGTCGCGCGGCTGCGCGGCGCGGGCGGCATCATCCTCGGCAAGACCTGCGCGACCGAACAGGGCTGGACCGCGGTCAGCAGCGGGCCGCTGCATGGCCATACGCACAATCCCTGGCTGAAGGGGCGCACCGCCGGCGGCTCTTCCTCCGGCGCCGCGGCGCTGGCGGGGTCGGGCTGCGGTGCGGTGCATCTCGGCACCGACGGCGCGGGGTCGATCCGCCTGCCCGCGCATTTCTGCGGCGCCGTGGGCCACAAGCCGACCTACGGCCTGGTGCCCTATGCGCCCGTGCCGAACAACCAGTCCCTCTCGCATGCCGGGCCGATCACCCGCAGCGTCGCCGATACCGCGCTGATGCTGGAGGTGATGGCGGGGCTGCATCCCGCTGACCACACCACCCTGCCCGGCGGCTTCCGCCGCGACTGGGTCGGCGCGCCGGATCTCCGCGGCCTGCGCATCGCCTACAGCCCCGATCTCGGCCATGCCCGCGTCGACCCCGAGGTGGCCGAGGCCGTGCGCGCCGCCCTGCCCGCCTTC
>JAIYAI010000402.1 GCA_027489135.1 Acetobacteraceae bacterium | reverse complement strand
GGACGAACCCACCGGCGCGCTCGACACCCAGACATCGCTCGACATCATGGGGATCTTCCAGAAGCTCAATGACGAGGGGATCACGCTGGTCATCGTCACCCACGAACCCGGCACCTGGCGCGGCGCCAGCGATCTGAGGCTCGTGCTGAGCGCGGGGGGCGGCTGGCAGGTCCAGCCTTCGGACCGCGAGGACACCGAAACCGACGGGAGGGCACAGCTTGCAGCCCCGTGACGAGAGCAACAGCCGTGCCCTGGTCGTTCCCGGCACGGTCACTGAACCGCAACTCACGCTCGAGGAACGCCTCGAGGCGTCGATCAAGTCGCCGCCGGTCCGCAAGGTGGTGCGCACCGCGCTTCTGGTCATGGCGCTCACGCTGATCCCCCTGTTCAGCTGGGCGACGATGACCACGCTGGAGCGCGCGGTCCTTGCCCCGGGCATTCTGATCCCGGAGGGCCGGAAGAAAACCGTGAACCTGCTCGAACCTGGGATCCTCCGCCGCATGCTGGTCCGGGAGGGCCAGATCGTGGATGCCGGCCAGCCGCTGCTGCAGCTCGACGTGACCCAGGCAGAGTCGCAGGCGGACCAGGCCCGCGCGCAGTTCTGGGGCGGGCGCGCCAAGCTGACGCGCCTTCGCGCCGAGCAGGGTGAAAGCCGCAAGCTGAGCTTCCCGGATGACCTGATGCGCGCCGCTGCCGGAGACCCTGGCATCCGTGTCTTCCTCGAGGCCGAACAGGCGCTCTTCGAGGCGCGCTGGCAGGCTTATGAGGGCAACGTCGCCATCCAGGAACGCACCATCGCGCAATTCCGCGAGCAGCTGACCGGTGTTCGGGCCCAGCGGGAGGCGACGGAAGCGCAGCTCAAGTCCGCACGGGAACAGCTTGCCGGCATGCGGACCCTGCAGCAGCAGGGGCTCGTGTCACTGTTCCGGCTGCAGGAGATGCAGCGCCTCGAAAGCAGCTATATCGGGACCATCGGACAACTCGCCGCCCAGGAATCGCAGCTACGCGAGCAGGTGCAGGGTGCCGAGAAGCAGCTCGCCTCGCTCCGCCTGACACGGTTGCAGGAGATCGCCACCGATCTGCAGGCGGCCGAGGCCGTGATCGCCCAGGCGACCCAGCTCATGCGCGCGACCGAGGACGTGCTGACCCGGCGCGAGGTGCTCTCGCCTGAGGCCGGCAAGGTCACGAACATCCAGGTCGTCACGCCGGGGGCGACCATCGGAAGCACCCAGCCGATCCTCGACCTGGTGCCGGTCCGTGACCGCTTCATCGTCGAGATGCAGATCCTGCCCACCGACATCGAGCAGGTCTCGATCGGACAGCGCACCAACATGCGCCTGACCGCCTATCGCGTCCGGCAGATACCGATGATCCCCGGGCGGCTGATCCATGTCTCCCCCGACATCACGACGAGCACAACCGGCGCCCAGTACTTCATGGCGCGGGCGGAATTGGACCAGACCGTCCTCGACTCCCTTCACGAGGTGATCCTGCACGCCGGCATGCCGGCGGAGGTCTATGTCCTCGGCGAGAAACGCACGCCGCTGGACTATCTCTGGTCGCCGATCCGCAACTCCGCCCGGCGCGCCTTCCGCGACTGACGCCCTGCACCGAACGGGGCGGGCCGCAGGCGCGGCGGCCCGTCCTCGCACCGCGGCGCCGCTACTTCCGGTCCAGGATACGCGGAATGCCCCAGAGGGACGCCGTCACAGCCAGCCAGGGCGCCCAGGCGGCCTGCGTCATCTGCAGCCAGAGTCCGACCGGGTCGAAGGCAGAAATCGGCCGCGCGGCCGTCTGCTGCAACATGATCGTGACACTTTCGCCGCCGCCTTCATGCGCTTCGGTATGAACGATGGCGATGTCCACGCCGGGCAGGCGTGCCACCGCCCTCGTCTCGCGCGGCCCTTCCGTCGCATGCTGCTGGATCATCGCGGGCTGCCTTCCTCTGCTGCGCATAGGCACCGGCCGCGGACGCCCATGCAAGGGGCTTCGCTCATCGACCGACGCTCGTCCCGGAACTGTGGCGCGGGCATGACACCGCTGCGCCCCGGGTGGCCGCGTTCTCCGGCACCGCGGTCCGGGGATGCCATGCAAGCCGCCATCCGCTAGCATGCCGGTCGAAGGCGGCGTCGCCGCGGCACCGAATCTGGACGATTTGCTCCATGCGCCTCATCGGCCTCTCCGGGTGGAGCGGCGCCGGCAAGACGACGTTGCTGCGCAAGCTCATTCCGGTCCTTGAAGGACATGGCATCGGCGTTTCCACCATCAAGCATGCCCACCACAACTTCGATGTGGACGTCCCGGGAAAAGACTCCTGGGAACACCGTCGCGCCGGCGCCCGGCAGGTTCTCGTATCCTCCTCGTATCGCTGGGCCTTGATGACCGAATTGCGCGGCGCGCCGGAGCCCGACCTTGCGACCCTCGTCGAACGTCTTGCGCCGGTCGACCTCGTGATCGTCGAGGGTTTCAAGTTCGATCCGCACCCGAAGATCGAGGTGCATCGCGGCGCCAACGCCAAGCCTTGGCGGCATCCTGAGGATCCGGCGATCCGCGCCATCGCCAGCGACATCAAGCCGCCCGCCGACTGCGCCCTGCCCTGGGCGCATCTTGACGATGTCGCGCGCATCGCCGCGCTGGCGCTGGAGCACGCCGCCAACCCTTTCTGAGCCGTGATCCGCGCGCCATGAAGCGCGGATCATGGTCTAGGCATCTGATTTGTCGCGTGATTCACGCCATCGGTGATGCCACCCTCGGCGATCGCGCTCCAGGCCCATCCTGCGGAGGTTCGGCATGCCGCAGCTTTCCGATGACTGCTTCGCCCTGGGCGACGCGCCGCTCTCCGTCGAGGCTGCCGCGGCGCTGATCGCCCAACGTGTCTCGCCCCTGCCGGGCGAGGAGAGCGTCGGCCTGATGGCGGCGCGCGGACGGGTCCTGGCGCGGGCGGTGCACGCTCCGATCCCGCTGCCGCCCTTCGCCAATTCGGCGGTCGATGGCTACGCCTTCCGCCACGCCGATTGCGACCCCGTCGCGGCGACGACCCCGCTTCGCCTCGTTGGCAGGCTGGCCGCGGGACAGACGGCGAAGGGCCGGCTGCCGGCGGGTACGACGTTGCGGATCTTCACCGGCGCGCCGATGCCCCCCGGCGCCGACACCGTTCTCATGCAGGAGGATGCCCGGGTCGCGGACGGCATGCTGCTGGTGCCGCGTGGCCTCAAGCCCGGTGCGAATGCCCGTCCTGCCGGCGAGGACTTGCCCCGCGGCGCCGTGGCCTTGCCAATGGGGCGACGGCTCCGTGCGCCGGAGATCGGCCTCGCCGCCGCGCTCGGCCTGACCGCCCTGCCCGTCCGCCCCCTGCTGCGCGTGGGAGTCTTCTCCACCGGCGACGAGTTGGCAGCACCCGGCAGCGCGCTCGGCCCGGCGCAGGCGCATGACAGCAACCGCTTCACGTTGCTGGCGCTGCTGGCGGGACTGCCGGCGGCGGTGACGGATCTCGGCATCCTGCCCGACGACCCCGCCGCGACCGGAACGGCGCTGATCGCAGCGGCAGGCGCGCATGACCTGCTACTGACCTCGGGCGGTGTCTCGATGGGCGAGGAGGACCACGTCCGGGCCGCCATCGAGGCCTCCGGACGGCTCGTCTTCTGGAAGCTCGCCGTGAAGCCGGGCCGCCCCGCGGCGATGGGCGTCGTGGCCGGCACGCCAGTGATCGGGTTGCCCGGCAATCCGGTGGCGGCCGTGGTGAACTTCCTGCTGCTGGCCCGGCCGCTTCTGCTGCGTCTCGTCGGCGCGCTGGAACCGCCACCGCCGCGTTTCCCGGCCTGCGCGGATTTCACGCACCGCAAGAAGCCGGGCCGACGGGAATACCTGCGCGTACGCCTGGTCCCCGGGCCGGACGGCATTCCCGTCGCCCGCAAGTCCGACCATGACGGCGCGGGCGTGCTGAGCACGCTGGTCGAGAGCGACGCCTTCGCGGAACTGCCCGAGGAAGCCACCTTGGTGCAGCCCGGCCAGGTGCTGCAGGTGCTCCCCTTCGCCGCGCTGTTCTGAGCCTTCGGTCGCCTACATCGGCAGCCGAAGGCGCGCGCGCAGACCGCCCAGCGGGCTCGCCTCCAGCAGGATGTCCCCGCCATGCGCCCGGGCGATGTCCCGCGCGATCGCCAGGCCCAGACCGGTGCCGCCGGGCGCCCCGCTGCTGAACGGGCGGAAGGCGTCCTCACGCGACGCCGCCGGGATGCCGGGCCCGTCATCGTCGACGACGACCTGCGCCCAGGCACGGCCCGACGGCGGTGGCATGCCGTCCGTCGCCGGCGCACCCTCGACCGCGACGGCGATGCGCCGCGCATGGCGGCGGGCATTGTCGAGCAGGTTGCCGAGAGATCGGCGCAGGGCGTCCTGCCGCATCGGCAGCACCAGCGCCTCCGGCGCCGCCACCGTTACCGCCGCGCCGGCGCGCCGCGCCTTTGCCACCTCGTCGGCGACCAGCGCGACGAGGTCGGATGGCTTCGGCTGCTCCAGCCCCTCGCCCCTGGCGAAAGCGAGGTAGGAGCCGATCATGCGCTCCATCTCCTCGACATCCTGGGTCAGCGCGGCGACGTCCTCCTCGGTCTCCGGGCTGCGCGGCAGCATCGCCAGCGCGAGGCGCATGCGTGTCAGCGGGGTCCGCAGATCGTGGCTGATGCCAGCCAGCATCTCGGTACGCTGGGCGACAAAGCGGCGGATGCGCTCCTGCATGCGGTTGAAGGCCACCGCCGCCTGGCGGACCTCCTGTGCACCCTCCGGCTTGATGGGGCCGACATCGCGGCCCATGCCGAAAAGCTCGGCCGCACCTGCCAGGCGCCGGATCGCCCGCACCTGGTTCTTCATGAAAAGAATGGCGATCCCCGCCAGCAGCAACGCCGAGCCGACCAGCCAGACGACGAAGAGGTAGAGCGTGGTGGTGAAGAGGCGCTTCCGCGGCGCCTCCACGTGCAGCACGCCGTCCGGCATCTGCACGCGGATGATCACGCTGCGCGGGTCGGACTGCCAGTCCGTGTCGAAGGGCATGCGGAGCCGCTCATTGAGCGCGCGATCGAGATCCTCCTCCAGCGGCAGCAACGGCGCCCAGGCGGCGCCGCCGGTCGGCTGCAGTCGCGCCCCCGGCTCGAAGGCCATCGACAGTTCGAGCCGCCAGGCCGCCTCGCGGAACAGGTCGGCGCGATCATCGGGTTCACGGCGCGCAAGCTCGGCGACCATGGCGACGTCCCCCGCCACGCCACCGGCGAGACGACGCGAGATCACGTCGAGATGGCTGCCGTAGAAAATCTGCAGCGCCACCGCCTGGACGACGATCAGCGGCACCAGGATGATCAGCAGCGACCGGCCCAGCAGGCCGCGCGGCACCGGCAGGCGCAGCCAGCGCGGCCGCCGCGCGGGAGGCGCGGGCAGAACCTCCGGTGGCGCCTCCGGAGCGCGCGTCGCCGCACTCACCCGTGGGTCTCCGAATCCCGCGTCATCGCTCTGACCCGTCCCCATGTCCGACGCAGGTCGCGGCGCTCATCGGCGCGGAACTCCAACGCGGGTCACGGCGCTCATGCGCCCCCCTCCTGGACGCTGGTCACTGCGCCCATGCCCACTCCTGAGGGGCGCGGTGGTGGCCAGGCTCGCTCTCCTTCGAGGTGCGGGTCGCACGGCTCGCTCGCCTTCGGGTGTGGGTCGCACGGCTCGCTTCCCTCCGGGTATGGGTCGCATGGCTCGCTCTCCTGCCTGGCGCGCCGGCGCCGTCACGGGCCTGGCCTCAGCACGTAGCCGCGATGCCGGACCGTGTGCAGGAAGCGCGGTTCGCGCGGCTCGGGCTCGATCTTCCGCCGCAGGCGGGTGACCTGTACGTCGATCGCCCGCTCGCCGGCCTCCGGCGTGCCGAGGGCGGCGGCGATCTCCTCGCGGCTCAGCACCTCTCCGGCCCGCCGGGCGAGCGCCGCCAGCAGCGCGGCCTCTCCGCCGGTGAGGCGGACCGTGCCCTCCGGCCCGCGCAGTTCGCTCCGCTCGGGGTCGAACCAGTGGGGTCCGAGCTGCACCGGCGCCTGCGGCAGCGCGGAAGGCGCCACGGGCGCGGCCCGGCGCAGGATGGTACGGATGCGCAGCGCCAATTCCCGGGGGTCGAAGGGCTTGGCGAGATAGTCGTCGGCGCCGTGCTCGAACCCCGCGACGCGGTCGTCCGAGGCGCCGCGCGCCGTCAGCATCAGCACCGGTACGTCGTTGCTGGCGCGCCGCATCGACTCCACCAGTTCGAGCCCGGACTCGCCCGGCATCATCACGTCCATCACCACGAGGTCAAACGCCATGGCGGCCAGCTGCGCCCGCGCGGTGGCAGCATCGACGGCCACGGAAACCCGGAAGCCCTGCTCGGCCAGGAAGCGCTGCAGCAGCGCGCGCAGCCGCGCGTCGTCGTCCACGACAAGGAGATGGGCAGCTTCGGCGCCCTGACCGGCCGCCTCGCGCGGCATCGCCTCGGTGGACATCCTGCTCCCCCGCTCACTCCGCCCGGCGCAACGGCGCTGCCTGCTCCAGCCGCTCGAGCTGTGCGCGCGCCTCCTCGCCCATCAGTCCGCGCATGACGCGGCGGAATCCGTCCACCGCGACCGGCCCGGCCTCGCGATAGGCACGCATCACCCATTCGCGCTGTCGTTCGAAGAGCGTCCGCTCCAACGCCACGCCCTTCGGCGCCAGGGTCAGCAGGCGTTGGCGCCGGTCGGATCGGCCCGCCGACTGCGTCACATAGCCCTCCTCGACCAGCGGAGTCAGCACCCGCCCGAGCGACTGCTTGGTGATGGCGAGAATGGCCAGAAGCTCCCCGACCGTGATGCCGGGCCGGCGCCCGACGAAATGCAGCACGCGGTGATGCGCGCGACCCATGCCGAGTTCCGCGAGGATCTGGTCCGCTCCGGCAGTGAAGTCGCGGTAGCCGAAGAAGAGCAGGTCCTGCGCCAGGCGCAATTCCTCCTCCCGCAGGAAGAGCAGGTTTCGGCCGGCGCCGCCGGGCGCCGCGGCGGCGGGCAAGGGCGGATCAGCCACAGCGTCGCGCATGGCTGCCATGTCGCCCGATTTGGTCAGCGATGTTGACATAAAATCTCGCTTCGTTTTACCGTTTCCTGGCAGGACGCAATTATCTTTCTTACGGAGACCTTGATGCCTTCCAATCCGTCGTCGCCGCCGCTCCCCTTCGACGATCGGGACGGCTGGATCTGGTTCGATGGCAGCTTCGTCCCCTGGCGGGAGGCGCGGCCACATCTTCTGACCCATGGGCTGCATTATGCCAGCGCCGTCTTCGAGGGCGAACGGGCCTATGCGGGTCACATCTTCCGGTTGCGCGATCACACCAACAGGCTGTTGTCCTCCGCCCGGATACTGGGCTTCGATCTGCCCTGGACAGCCGAGGAGATCGACGCGGCCTGCGTCGAGACCCTGGCCCGCAACGACCTGACCGAGGGCTATCTGCGCCCGATCGCCTGGCGCGGGTCCGAGGAGATGGGCGTCGCCGCCCGGGCGACGAAGCCGCACCTCGCCATCGCCGCCTGGGAATGGCCCGCCTATTTCGACCCGAGCCAGCGCATCCGGGGCATCCGCCTGGCCATGGCGCCCTGGCGGCGGCCCGACCCGGCAACCGCGCCGACGCAGGCGAAGGCGACTGGCCTCTACATGATCGGCACCCTGTCGAAGCATGCAGCGATGGACCAGGGCTATGACGATGCCCTGATGCTGGACTGGAAGGGCGACCTCGCGGAGGCGACGGGGGCCAATGCCTTCTTCGTCATCGACAGCGCGCTGCACACGCCGACGCCGGTTGGCTTTCTCGACGGCATCACGCGCCGCACGGTCATGGCGCTGGCACGGAGGCGCCAGGTACCCGTGGTGGAGCGCACCATGACCGTCGCGGATATCGACCGTGCCTC
>JAIYAI010000084.1 GCA_027489135.1 Acetobacteraceae bacterium | reverse complement strand
TGACGCGGCGATCGAGGATCGACGTCAGCGCCGGCGGCAGGGTCGCCGGGGGTTCGAAAGGGGACTCCGCCTCGGGCTTGATGCCGTAGCGGGCGCGGATCAGGGCTTCGGGGGTCATGGCAGAAGCATGCCATCCCCCTGGCGCCACGCCCAGGGGGAAGGACGCCGAGGGATCAGCCCGGCGTGGCCCAGGGGTCGTAGGTGCCGAAATTCCAGAGATGCCCCTCCGGGTCGCGGCAGGAATAGCCGCGGCCGCCATAATCCTCGGTCTTGAGCGGCATCACCACCACGGCACCCGCGGCGACGGCGCGCGCGTGGTGCGCATCGGCATCCGGGACGACGACATAGGCGCTCTGCGTCACCGGATGCGCCGGATCCGCCGGCGCCTGCTGCGCGCCGAAGGCGTCCTCGCGCGCGCTGCCCAGCATGATCATCGCCTCGCCCAGCACAAGCTGCGCATGCGCGATGCCGCCCTGGTCATCGGGGTAGACGGCGTGGTGTTCGAAGCCGAAGGCCCGGCAGAGCCAGTCGATCGCCGCCGGCGCGTCGCGGTAGCGCAGGCAGGGGATGATGGTGGCCGGCATCCGGTCCTCCTATCGCCGCACCACCCAGGCATCGGCGACGGTCACGCCCTCGCCCTCGGGGTGGATGATCAGCGGGTTGATCTCCGCCTCCGCGATATCCTCGCGTGCCGCAAGGCACGAGGCCGCGACCACCGCCTGTGCGAGCGCCTTCAGGTCGCCGCGCGGCAGGCCGCGCCAGCCGGCGAGCGGCTTGAGGCCCTTCACCTCCCCGATCATCGCCATTGCCTCCTCCTCCGTCACCGGGGCGAGGCGCAGCGTCACGTCGCGGAACACCTCCGCCGCGATGCCGCCCGTGCCGAGCAGCACGATGGGCCCCACCTCCGGGTCGCGGCGGAAGCCGAGGATCGCCTCGCCCAGGCCCTTGGCCATGGGCTGCACCAGGAACCCCGTCAGCGTCGCCTCCGGCGCCATCCGCCGCACGCGGCCCTGCATGGCGGCCGCCTCCTCGCGCAACGCGTCCGCGTTGGCGATGCCGAGCTTCACGCCGCCGACCTCGGTTTTGTGGGCCAGGTCGGGCGAGAGGATCTTCAGCGCAACGGGGAAGGGGATGTTCGCCGGCAGCGGATCCTGCGGGTTGCGCAGCACGGCGAAGCGGCTCCCGAGGCCGAGGGCGGCGAAGAGACGCCGCGCATCGGCCTCGTCCGGGCGATCCGGCAGCGCATGCGCCACCGGGGCGATGGCGGGCACGGCGCGCGGCGTGGTCCAGTCGCAGAAGGCGCGGATGGCGTCGGCGCAGGATTCCGGCGTGCGGAAGGCGGGGATGCCGGCCTCGGTCAGCAGGCGCAGCGACTGCTCCGCCTGCGGCACCAGGAAGGCGGCGAGCGGCTTGGCATGACCGGCATCCCGGGCGCGGAGGATACCGGCGACGCTGTCCTGCGGCCGGAACTGCGCCGAGGACCCGATGACCGAGAGCGCGAGGTCGGTGTCGCCCGCCTGCTGCAGCGCGCCGAGCGCCGCCGCGACGCGGTCGGGCTTGGTGCCGGCCAGCGTCACGTCCAGCAGGCGGCCGTGATGCGCGAAGCCCGCGGCGTCCAGCGCATCGGATGCGGCCTGGTCCGGCGCCCGCGCCTCGATCCCCGCGACGCCGAGGCAATCCACCGCCATGGCCCCGCCGCCGCCGGTCGTCGTCATCACCCCGACGGCGCGGTGCGCGCGGGCGGGCGGGCGGCGCCCGACGAGCAGGGCAGGGGCTTCCAGCAGTCCCTCGAGCGTCGTGACGCGGGCGATGCCGCAGGCCCGGAAGAAGGCCTCCGCTGCGGCGTCAGACCCCGCCAGCGCGCCGGTATGGCTGGTGGCGAGTTCGGCGCCATAGGGGGAGCGGCCGAGCTTGTAGGCGATGACCGGCTTGCCCACGGCATGGGCGCGGCGGGCCAGGTCGGCGAAGTGCTGCGGCTCGCGGATCGCCTCGAGGAACAGCAGGATCGCGTCCACGTCCGGGTCGTCGACGAGAAGGCCCGCGACCTCGCCGGCGGAGAGATCGGCCTCGTTCCCCGTGCCGACGATGTGGGAGAAGCCCATGCCGCGGGCGGCGCCGCGCGACATGATGGCGCCCATCATCGATCCCGACTGCGAGACGAGGGCGATGCGCCCGGCGGGCAGGCTCTCCGCCTCCAGCGCCGCATTCACGCTGCAGGCGATGCGGGCGTTGAGGGTGATGATGCCCATCGAGTTCGGGCCGAGGATGCGGAGGTTCGCCGCGCGGGCGGTCGCCAGCAGGCGTTCCTGCAGGGCGCGGCCCTCATCCCCCGCCTCGGCGAAGCCGTCCGCGAGCACGCAGGCGGCGGGGATGCCCTTGGCCGCGACCGCGTTCACCACGCCTTCGACCTGCGGCGTGTTCAGCAGGATATAGGCGAAGTCGACCGCCCCCGGGATGTCCGTGATGGTGGGGTAGGCGGTCTCGCCCAGCACCGTCTTCTCGCGCGGGTGGACGGGCAGGATGTCGCCGGCGAAGCCGTGCTTCCTCAGGTAGAGCTGCGCCCGGGCGGTCAAGCGCGCCGGGTCGGCGGAGGCGCCGACGAGGGCGATGCGCTTCGGGTAGAAGAGGGCGTTGCGCAGGCGGGTCGCTGGGTCGGTCATCGGGCCTGGTCGAGCGGACGGAGGAGCACCAGGCGGAAGCACTGGTGCGTATTGCTGTAGCCGGGGCCGCGATTGACGTGCCACTCGTCGCAGCGGAACAGCGCCGTCTGGCGCTGCACCAGCACCGAGACGGCGATGTTGGTGCCCTCCCGCTGCTCCATGAACTGCTTCTGGTAGCCGACGACGCTGCCGCCCTCGGCGAGGATCGAGGCAAGATCGGCCGCGACCGGCTCCCACTGCGTATGCGCTGCCGGCGGCTGGGCCGCCGCCGGCAGCGAGAGCAGAAGAAGGGAGGCGGCCGTTCGCCTCACACCGGATCCCAGCTGAACACCTCGCCGGAGCGATCCAGCGGGGAGAAGGCGGACTTGAAGGCCGGCAGCGCGATCTCGGCGATCTTCTCCGGCGTCCAGCCGCTCTCGCTGTGGATCGAGCGGATCGGGCGGTTCTGGCTGAACAGGAAGAGCTCGTTCATGCGCGGGCCGAAGATCTGGCCCGAGACCTCCTTGGCGGCGTCGGAGGCGAGGAAGACCGCCAGCGGCGCGTTCTTCTCCGGCCCCATGCGCATGATCTTCTCCACGCGCGCCTTCTGCTCCGGCGTCTCCGCCGGGATGGAGGAGGTCATGCGCGACCAGGCGAAGGGGGCGAGGCAGTTGGAGCGCACGTTGTAGCGCTTCATGTCGAGCGCGATCGACTTCGACAGCGCGCAGATGCCGAGCTTCGCGGCCGAGTAGTTGGCCTGGCCGAAATTGCCGATCAGCCCCGAGGTCGAGGTGATGTGCACATAGGACCCGCTCTCCTGCTTGCGGAAATGCGTCGCGGCATGGCGGGAGACGTAGAAGGAGCCGGAGAGATGGACGGCGATGACCGCGTCCCACTCCTCGGCCGTCATGCGGTGGAAGATCTGGTCGCGCAGGATGCCGGCATTGTTCACCACGATGTCGACGCGGCCGAAGCTATCCATCGCGCACTGGATGATCTTGCCGGCGGTGTCCCAGGTGGAGACGCTGTCGGTGCTGATCGCGGCCTGGCCGCCGCCCTGCTCGATGATCGCCTTGGTCTGCTGCGCCGGCGTGGCGGAGCCGCCCTCGCCCGAGAGGCTGGCGCCGACGTCGCAGACCACGACCTTCGCGCCGGCCGCGGCCATATGGACCGCGATCTCGCGGCCGATGCCGCCGCCCGATCCGGTGACGACCGCGACCTTACCGTCCAGCATGCCCATCTGTGTTTCCTCTCCGTACAGGGTGGTGGGCGGCAGGCTAGCCCCGGGGCGCCGGGCCGTGAAGGCGGGGCGCCCGCGGCACCGCGCTTGCATGGACATCGCGCCGCCGGGCCCCTAGTGCGCCGGCGCAGGCATGGGGGGCAGGGGCTTGGCGCTGGTCGCACTGGATCAGGTGGGGAAGACCTATGCGGGGCGCGGCGGCGCCTGGGAGGCGGTGCGCAGCTTCACCCTCGACCTGCAGGAGGGGGAGTTCTTCTGCCTCCTCGGCACCTCGGGCTGCGGCAAGACCACGCTGCTCAACATGCTGGCGGGGTTCGAGCGGCCGACGGCGGGGCGCATCCTGCTGGACGGCGCTTCGGTCAGCGGCCCCGGCGCCGATCGCGGCGTGGTCTTCCAGGGGCATGACAGCCTCTTCGACTGGCTCACCGCCCTCGACAACATCGGCTTTGGCCTCCGCCTGCGCGGCATGGGCCGGCGGGAGCGACGGGAGAAGGCGGGGCATTTCCTGAAGCTCGTCGGGCTCTCGGGGCAGGAGGGCAAGCACCCCTCCGAGCTCTCGGGCGGGATGAAGCAGCGCATCCAGATCGCCCGCGCACTCGCCGCCGATCCGCGCATCCTGCTGATGGACGAGCCCTTCGGCGCGCTCGACGCGCTGACCCGGGCGACGCTGCAGGGCGAACTCAGCCGCATCTGGAAGGAGACGGGCAAGACCGTCTTCTTCATCACCCACGACATCGAGGAAGCCTGCGCGCTGGCGACCCGCATCGGCGTGATGACGCGCGGCCCGGGCGGCACGCTGAAGGCGGTGATCCCGGTGGACCCGCCCTTCCCGCGCGATCGCACCTCGGACGGCTTCATGGCGGTGTTCCGCCAGGTGCATGCGCTGATCCATGCGGAGCTTGCGGCATGAGCGAGAGCCGCCTCGGCACCGTCCTCGGCTACCTCGCCGGCTTCGCGCTGCTGTTCCTCGTTTGGCACCTGGCGGCGACCTGGCTGGTGCGCTCCGCACTGTTTCCCGGGCCCCTGCCGGTGCTGGAACGCGCCTGGGCGCTGATCGAGGACGACATCCTGCAGGAACAGGTGCTCGCCAGCCTGCGGCGCATCCTGCAGGGCTTCCTGATCGGCAGCGCGGTGGGCATCCCCGTCGGCCTCGCCATCGGCAGCTTCCGCCCCGTGCGCGCGCTATTGGAACCCTGGACCGAGTTCTTCCGCTTCATCCCGGCCGTCGCGATGATCACCGTCTCGGTCATCTGGTTCGGCATCGGGGAGGAGAGCAAGGTCTTCCTGATCGCCTACACTACCGTCTTCGTGGTGATCATCGCGACCGCCGCGGGCGTCGGCGCCGTGGCGCGGGACAAGATCCGCGCGGCGCAATGCCTGGGGGCGAGCCGGCTGCAGATCTTCGCCCTCGTCGCCCTGCCGGCGACGGTCCCCTACATCCTGACCGGCATGCGGCTGGCGATGGCCAACGCCTTCGTCACCATCGTCGCCGCGGAACTCGTCGCCAGCAATGACGGGCTCGGCAAGATGCTGTGGGATGCCAGGCTGTTCATGCAGATCGAGGACATCTTCGTTGCCCTGCTGGCGCTCGGCCTGCTGGGCTTCACCACGGACCGGCTGTTCCGCCTGGCGATCCGCGCCTTCGCCGGCCGCTTCAACCCCACGATGTGAGAAGGAAATCCCCCCGATGCTGACCCGCCGCCTCGCGCTTGCCGCGCCCGCCGCCCTCGCCTTGCCCGGCATCGCCCGCGCCCAGGCGCCGATCAAGATGGTGATCGCCACCGGCGTCGACCCCTCCTTCGCGCCCTTCTATGTAGGCAAGGAGGGCGGCTTCTTCGAGCGCAACGGCCTCGACGTCACGGTCAACACCGGCCCCTCGGGCAGCGCCATGGTCGCCTTCCTGGTCGGCAACCAGATCAACGCCGCCTATGGCGCGGAGCAGGCCGGCGTGTCCGCCCATATCGTCGACCCGAACGTGGTCGCGGTGGCGGAGGGCACGGCGCTGCTGCGCTGGATCAGCGTGCTCGGCCGCGGGATCGACAGCATGGAGGGGCTGAAGGGCAAGCGCGTCGGCGTGGCCCGCGGCACGGGCAGCGAGACCTTTTGGCTCTCGGTCGTCGCCAAGCTGAACCTGAACCCGGCCGACTACACCATCGTCAATGTCGAGGCGCCGGAGATGGTCGCCGCACTCGAACGCGGCAACATCGACGCCTTCGCGGTGTGGGAGCCCTGGCCGACGCGCGCCATGCGCGCCATCCCCAACACCAAGATCCTGGTGAACAACGAGGTCATCCAGATCGTCCGCAACTACGTCTACATGAACAAGGGCTGGGCCGAGGCGAACCGTCCGGCGACCGAGCGCTTCATGCGCGCGCTGATCCAGGCGCAGGAGTTCATCGACACCAACAAGGAGCAGGCGGCGCAGCAGGTCGCGCGCTTTCTCCGCCAGGACCGCGGGCTGATCGCGGAGCTGATGACGAAGGTCGGCTTCCGGATGAACCTGACAGCGGATTCGGTCGGCAACATCCAGCTTGCCATCGACCAGCTGCGTGGGATGGGGCGCCTCGGCAAGGAGGTCACGCCGGCGCAGGTGATCTGGCCGGAGCCGCTGCGCTGGGTGGCGGCGGACCGGGTGAAGATCTGAACCTCCCTTCCCCCGCTGGCGGGGGAAGGGTCGGGGATGGGGGTGGCGGGGAGGCTCTGGCACGGCCACCCCCACCCTCCCTCCCCCGCCAGCGGCGGAGGTGTGGAGTCTGCTACCCCGGGATCCGCACCGGCATGCTGCGCATGCCGTGGATGAAGTTCGAATAGATCCGCGTCGGCGGCGCCAGCACCTCGATGTGCTGGAAGCGGGCCAGGATCTCCTCCCACAGGATGCGCAGCTGCAACTCGGCCAGGCGGTTGCCGACGCAGCGATGCACGCCGAAGCCGAAGGACATGTGCTGGCGTGCCTTGGGCCGGTCGATGCGGAACTCGTCGGGCCGCTCGATCGCCGTCTCGTCCCGGTTGGCCGAGACGTACCACAGCACCACCTTGTCGCCGGCCTTGACCTGCCGCCCGCAGAGATCGGCGTCGCGCAGCGCGGTGCGGCGCATGTGGATCACCGGCGTCACCCAGCGGATCATCTCGCTGACCATGTTCGGGATCAGCGACGGGTCCGCCCGCAGCTTCGCCCATTCGCCCGGGTTCTGTGCCAGTGCCCAGAGCCCGCCGGTCATGGTGTTGCGCGTGGTGTCGTTGCCGCCGACGATCAGCAGCGCGAGGTTGCCCATGAACTCGCGCAGCGGCAGGTCCCGCGTCGCCTCGCCATGCGCCAGCATCGACAGCAGGTCGAAGCGCGGCGGCATCTTCTGCCGCTCCGCGAACAGGGCGCCCATCTGGTACGCCATGTCCTTCAGCACCTCGAAGCGCGCTTCCTCGGTCTTCACCGGCGCATCGGGGGCGGTGATGTCGCAGATCGCGACGTCGGACCAGTAGGTGAGCTGGCGGTGCTTCTCGATGGGCCAATCAAACAGCGTGGCCAGCATCAGGGTGGTCAGCTCGATCGAGACATGCTCGACCCAGTCGAACTCCTCGTTCCGCGGCAGGCCGTCCAGCACGCGGCGGGTGCGCTCCCGGATCAGGCCTTCCATGTTCGCAAGATTGCCGGGCGCGACGATGGGCTGCACCACCTTGCGCTGGTCGTCGTGCTTCGGCGGGTCCTGGCGGATGAAGGAGGGGCGCTGCATCCCCTCGGGCTGGTCGATGATCTGGATGCCGCCATGGGCGTTGGAATAGGTCGCGTGGTCGACCTCCACCGCCATGATGTCCTTGTAGCGGGTGACGGACCAATAGGGGCCGAAGCGGCTGTCCTGCGTGAAGTGGACCGGGTCCTCGGCGCGCAGGCGCTTGAAGTAGGGCGCCCAGGCCTCGTGCTCGAAGAGCGCAGGGTTGGAGACGTCGAAGCCCTCGAGCGGCCCGGCCGAGGCCGAGAGCAGCGCCTCGCGCCGCGGATTGGTGATGGCGTTCATGGGGTGGTTCCTCCCTTGGTTGCGGGGAGGATAGGCCATCCGCGCGGCGGTTGTCGCGGGTTTCGCGCCCGGCCGGGTCACGGCCGCAGGGTGCCGGCCACCCACCAGTCCTCGCCGTCCCGCCGCAGCACCACGCCCTCCCCCGATGATGGGGAGATGCCGGTCAGCGCCAGGATGTTCACCTGGTGCGTCACGACGACCAGCGCGCCGGGGCCGGTCCAGCCCGCCAGCACCTGGCGCGCCGCCGCGGTACGCGGGGCCTCCTGCGCCCGATCCGCGAAGAAGGAGTTGAAGGCGGGCTCCTCCCGAACTGCACCGGGGAAGGCGAGGGCCGCGGTCTCCAGCGTCCGGCACCATTGCGAGGCGAGGACGGCGCCGACCGGCACCTGCCGGCTCCGCAGCGTCGCCCCGATCCGCCGCGCCTGGGCGCGCCCCGTGTCGTCCAGGTTCCGCTGTGTCGCACAGTCGCCGAGGCGCATGCCCGGCGGGTCGCCGCCGCCCGGCGCATGGGCGTGGCGGAACAGCACGACGCCGCCGGCGCGCAGCGCGTCCCAGGGCTCCGCGGCGCCGGCCGGGGCGGCAGGCAGCAGCGCCGCCGCGAGGAGGATCGCCCGGCGCCGCATGGCTCAGCGCGGCAGGTCGTAGGCGCAGCGAAAGCCGACATAGAGGGCGAAGAAGGCCGCCGGCTTCCACTGCGTGCCCTCCGCCCGGGCCTGCTCCGGCCCGTACCACCAGGACCCGCCGGCGGTCAGCGCCTCCGTCCCGCGGCGGTCGGCGACCCATTCCCAGACATTCGAGCCCATCTCCTGCCGGCCGTTCACGCCGGGCGGCGTGCTGCCGGCGGGCACGTGGTGGCGGCGGTTGGTGTTCAGGCCGGCGGGGCTGTCGCCGCTGGGATAGGGGTAGGTGCGGCCGCGCTCGAAGCCCGGCGGCGGGGCGGCGCGGCTCTCCGTGTAGGCGGCGGCGCGCCATTCGGCGACGCTCGGCAGGCGGCCGCCGGCATGGGCGCAATAGGCGCGCGCCTCCTCCCAGGTGACATGGGCGGCGGGTTCTGCTTCGGCGCCGGGCTGGCCCTGCGGCGCGGCGTAGGTCCAGCCCGGCCGGCGGGTCCAGCCCGCAGCCCATTCGAAGCCGCCGCCCTCGCGCTCCGCCGTGGTGGTCAGGCCCGTGGCGCGGGCGAAGGCGCGGAACTGGCCGATCGTCACCTCGGTCCGGTCGAGCGCGAAGCCGGGCAGTGCCACGCGGTCCGCGGCGGCGGCGGGCAGGGCGGCGAGCAGCAGCAGGGCGGGCAGGATCGGGCGCGGCATGCGCCGAGAGTGGGGGCGAAGCCGCCGCTGTCGAGGGGGGCCGCCGCTTGCCGCCCCGTTCGCGCCGCAGCAGGCTGGAGGGACAAGACCACCAGGAGGGAACGATGGGTACGCAGGACGGGGGCCGCTTCGCCGGCCAGGTGGCGGTGGTGACGGGCGGGGCCTCCGGCATCGGCCTCGCCATCCTGCGCGGCCTGCACGCGGAGGGGGCGAGCATCCTCTGCGCCGACATCAACCCCGCCGCGCTGGATGCGGTGGCGGCCGCCTTCCCCGACCGTGTCGCCTGCCTGGAGGCCGACGTGACGCGGGAGGATGCCGTGGAGGCGATGATGGACGAAGCCGTCGCGCGCTTCGGCGGCCTCGACCTCTCCTTCCATGTCGCGGGCGGCAATCGCGGCGGCTACGTGATCGACCAGGCGGAGGCGGACTGGGACTTCACCATCGCGCTCTGCCTCAAGAGTGTGTTCCTCTGCACCAAGCACGCGGCGCGGCGGATGCTGCCGAAGGGACGGGGAGCGATCGTCAACATCGCCTCGCTCAACGCCCATGTGCCCATGCATGCCGGCGCGGCCTATGCCTCGGCCAAGGCGGGGTGCGAGATGCTGACGCGCAACGCGGCGCTGGAACTGACGCCGTCCGGCATCCGGGTGAATGCGGTGCTGCCGGGCCTGGTGCAGACGCCGCTGACGAAGCGGCATTTCGACAACCCGCTGGCGCATGCCGCCTTCGTCGAGCGCATCCCGGCGGGCCGTGCCGCGCAGCCCGAGGAGATCGCCGGCCCCGCGCTGTTCCTGGCGAGCGAGGCGGCGTCCTATGTTTCCGGCGCCAGCCTGCTGGTGGACGGCGCCTGGGCGGTCAGCGGGTATCCGGACATGCGGCCCTTCCGGGGCGAGCCGCTGTTCGGGAGAGGCAACAAGTAGAGGCCTGCGAAGCGCCGTCAGGTGGCCCGCAGGACCGGAGCACCGAACGGCGCCCCCGGGCCCGCGCCTGTGCGCACGGAGGCGCGGCCACCGCGCGCACAGGACGATTGCTACTTCGCCTTCCCGGCGATGATCGCGCCTGACAGTGTCTCCGGATTGCGCGCCCACCAGCGGCCGGCATCGACCCAGGTGATGAAGTCGAGCACGGCGCGGTTGAAGGCGTCCGGGTCCTCGAGGTTCATCGCATGGCCGGCGCGCGGCATGACCAGCAGCGCGCTGGTCGGGATGGTCCGCTTGAGGAAGAGGCCGGGCTCCAGCGTCGGGTCGTCCTCGTCGCCGCAGATGACGAAGGTCGGCAGGGCCAGCTTGCGGAAGCGGTCCTCGAGTTCGAACAGGCTCGGCCGCTCCCGCTGCACGCCGCGCATGGTCAGCGCCGCGCCGTCGGTGTCGTGCTCGGCAAGCTGGGAGAGGAATTCCTCGTAGCCGCGCGGGTCCTTCTCCTCATGGATCAGGCGGGTCGGGCCCCGGCCATAGACCTTGGACATCTTCCACATGCCCTCGGTGGCGATGCGGTCGGCGGTGGCGTCCACCTCGGCGCGAAACTGGTCGCGCTTGCCGGGGGCCGCGCCATAGCCGACCCCCGCCGCGGTCAGGCTGCGCGCGAGATGCGGGTAGGTCAGGCCGAGATGCAGCGTGGCGAAGGCGCCCATCGACAGCCCCACGACATGGGCGGGGGCCAGGTCGAGTCCCTTGATCACCGCGGCGATGTCGGCGGTGGCGCGGTCCTGGCTATAGGCGGCGGGGTCGTGCGGCACGGCGGAGGGCGGGTAGCCCCTTGCGTTGAAGGCGATGCAGCGGTACCGCCGGCTGAAGAAGCGGATCTGCGGCTCCCAGCTGCGGATGTCGCCGGCGAATTCATGCACGAAGAGCAGCGGCGTCCCGGTGCCGGTCTCCTCGTAGTACAGGTCCACGCCGTCATCGGTGCGGAGTGTGGGCATCGGTCCGAAGTCTCCCCTGGGGTGGGGCAGGCTAGGCGGCCCGGCCAAGTCGGAAAAGTCGCGCAGCACAGGAATTCGGACAGGGCAGGGGCTGGAAAGCGGACCCCTGAGGTCCTATTTCTTCGCCAGCGCGGTGCTGGACCGTGCGTCCGGGGCAGACAGGCCGTGTTGAGGCTTTCGAAACTCACCGACTACGCCGTGGTGGTCCTCGCCCGGCTGGAGCAGGACGGCGCCGCGCCGGGCAAGGGCCAGGTGCAGACCGCGCCGGGCCTTGCCGCCGCAACCGGCATCGCCGAGCCGACCGTCGCCAAGGTGTTGAAGATCCTGGGCGGCGCCGGCCTGGTCGAGGGCGTGCGCGGCGCGCGTGGCGGCTACCGCCTCGCCCGCACGCTCGACACCGTGCCCCTGGCGCAGGTGATCGTCGCCTTCGACGGGCCCATCGCGCTGACCGCTTGCGTCGATGGCGGCATGGGCGGCTGCGACGCCGAGGCGATCTGCCCCGTGCGCGGCCGCTGGGACCCGGTGAACGACGCGATCCGCAACGCGCTCTCCGGCATCACCGTCGCCGCCCTGGCCAAGCCGCGCTTCCCCTGGGATCTGCCCTATCCCGCCAACACTGATACCGCCGCCGCGTCCACCCTGGTCGCCGAGTAGGAACAGCATGCCCGCCGTCACCGAGACGCTCGAGACCGTCCAGTCCGTCACCGACTCCGGCTACAAGTACGGGTTCGAGACCGACATCGAGATGGAGTTCGCCCCCAAGGGGCTGAATGAGGACATCGTCCGCTTCATCAGCGCGAAGAAGAACGAGCCGGCCTGGCTGCTGGAATGGCGGCTGAAGGCCTTCGCGCTCTGGAAGACGATGGAGGCCCCGACCTGGGCCGCCGTATCCTATCCGCCGATCGATTTCCAGGACGCCTACTACTACGCGGCGCCGGTGCAGAAGGTGAAGCAGAAGTCGCTGGACGAGGTCGATCCGGAGCTGCTGCGGACCTATGCCAAGCTCGGCATCCCGCTGAAGGAGCAGGCGATCCTCGCCGGCGTCGAGGGCGCGGGGGAGACCCCGGCCGAGGGCCGCATGCCGATCGCCGTGGATGCTGTCTTCGACAGCGTTTCCGTCGCCACCTCCTACAAGGACCGGCTGGCGAAGGAGGGGATCATCTTCTGCGCGATCTCCGAGGCGGTTCACGAGCACCCCGAGCTGGTGAAGCAGTATCTCGGCACGGTCGTGCCGCAGGGCGACAATTTCTACGCCGCGCTGAACAGCGCCGTCTTCACCGATGGCAGCTTCGTCTACATCCCGAAGGGCGTGCGCTGCCCGATGGAGCTGTCCACCTATTTCCGCATCAATGCGAAGAGCACGGGGCAGTTCGAGCGGACGCTGATCATCGCGGACGAGGGCAGCCAGGTCTCCTATCTCGAAGGCTGCACCGCGCCGATGCGCGACGAGAACCAGCTGCACGCCGCGGTGGTGGAGCTGGTCGCGCTGGACGACGCCAAGATCAAGTACAGCACGGTGCAGAACTGGTACCCCGGCGATGCCGAGGGCCGCGGCGGCATCTACAACTTCGTCACCAAGCGGGCGCAGTGCCGCGGCGCGCGCAGCAAGGTCAGCTGGACGCAGGTCGAGACCGGCAGCGCCATCACCTGGAAGTATCCCTCCTGCGTGCTGCTGGGCGAGGATTCGGTGGGGGAGTTCTACTCCGTCGCCATCGCCAACAACCGCCAGCAGGCTGATACCGGCACGAAGATGATCCATGTCGGCAAGCGCACGACCTCGACGATCATCTCGAAGGGCATCTCGGCGGGGAAGGGGCAGAACACCTATCGCGGCCTGGTGCGCATCGCGCCGACGGCATCAGGTGCGCGCAACTTCACCCAGTGCGATTCCTTGCTCATCGGCGACCAGTGCGGGGCGCATACCGTGCCCTATATCGAGAACCGCTGCATGACGGCGAAGGTGGAGCACGAGGCGACCACCAGCCGCATC
>JAIYAI010000381.1 GCA_027489135.1 Acetobacteraceae bacterium | reverse complement strand
GCCGCGCAGATCCGGTCGTCCGCCGCGATACGGCCGTTTGCCGGATGCGGCCGGCGCGGCCCCGGCGGCGCAGCCGGCCAGACCATCGCGTCCTCGACCGTTGCGGCGAAGCCGGCCGCTGCGAACTCGGCCGTGAAGCGCGACAGGCCGTAGCGGTTCACATAGACCCCGGCCCGCCCCACCAGCGCCCCTTCCCAGAAGCCCGGCCCGAAGCGGAGATGCTGCAGCCCGCCGCCGAGGTGGTCATGCATGTCGATCCAGTGCCGGCCCACGCCGTCCGCCGCGGTCACGCGCCGAAGCGCCGCCAGCAGCGGGCCGAGATCGGCGCGGCGCACATGCTCCAGCACCGCCTCCGACACGACGAGGTCGATGCTGCCGTCGGGAATGGCCTGCAGCGCCGCCGGTCCACCCACCAGCAGGGTCGCGCCGCAGGCGGCGAGGATCGCCTCCCGATCCGCGAGCCCATCGAGGTCCGGCGGTGTCAGCCCCGCCTGCCGCGCCAGCGTCGCCGCGTGCCGGTAGGCATCCGGGTCGCGTGGCGCGGTATCGGCCGGGTCGATGAACCAGGTCCGCTCCACGCCGAGCGCCCGCAGCACCGGGGCGCGCGCCACCATCCGGCCGGGCCCCACCTCCAGCAGCGTGCGCGGCGGCCGGCCCAGCGTGCTGGTCGCCCAGCCCACCCAGTTGCGGGGAGTGTCGATCAGCCGCCCCGCCGCTTCGCGCGCGATGGACGGTTCGGCGAAGCCGAAGCGCCGCGCCCGATCGCCATGGATGCCGATGCCGGCGAGGCCGAGCTTCAGCCCGAGCTTCGCCCACCACGGCAACGGCGCGCCCCGGGCATAGCCCGGCGGCACTGGCCTCTCCGCGGTCGGCCTGGCGGCAGGCAGCGCGCCAGCCTCAGCCACGATGTCGCAGGCCGAGGCGCCGCAGCACCGCCAGCACATGGCCGCGCAGCCGCCAGAAGGGGCTGCGCTTCATCGCCTCGATCTCCGCCAGCGCCCGCAGCAACTCGCCCGAGGGGCGCGCCGGCGCGGCGTCGACGGGCGTCGCGGCGGCATGCCGAATGGTCTCGGCGACTTGTGGCTGGTTCTGCACCAGGGTCTGGACGTGTGCCTGGTAGGTCCTGAAGGTCGCCCACCCCGCGCCCGGCCGCGGCAGCGTGCCGGTTTTGATCCCCGCGACCGCGTCGCGGAAGGCCTGCATCACCGCCTGGGCCTGGTCGTCGACGCGGAAGCGCGCGGCCTGGGCTATGCCCGCCGCCGCCCGCGTCGCCCGCTCCGCCGGATCGGCCAGGGCCTGCAGCGCCGCCGCGGCGGCCCCAGGGTCGTCGGGGTCGACATAGATCGCCGCCTCGCCGCCCACCTCGGTCAACGAGGAGTTGGCGCAGGTGATCACCGGGCAGCCGCAGGCCATCGCCTCCATCACCGGCATGCCGAAGCCCTCGTAGCGGGACGGATAGAGCAGCGCATGCGCGCCGGCGTAGAGCAGCCGCAGCGTCGCATCGTCCGCCGCGACCCGGCGGATCTCCACCGACGGCGCGGCGGCGCGGTGCGCGGGGTCGATCTCCGGCAGGCCGCCGACGCAAACCAGGGCGATGGGGAAGCCCTGCGTCGCCGCGGCCTCGACCGCCTGGAAAGCCAAAACGCCGTTCTTGTAGCCGCCGGCGCCGTTGCGGTCGCCGACCATCAGCGCATAGCGCGTCGGCAGGCGCAGCGCGGCGAGGCCGGCGGCGATCTCCTCCGCAGTCGCCGGGGCGAAGCCGGGCTGCAGCCCGTTCAGCGCCACGGTGACACGCGCCTCCGCAACCTCGGGGAAGAAGCGCGCCAGGTCGCGGGCGGAGTTGGCCGAGACCATCAGGTGCGCCGTGGCGTGGCGAATCGCCCGTGCCTTCTCCTGCCAGCACTCCTCGGTCAGGTCGAGGCCACAGGCCTCCGGGATCATGTCGTGCCCGAAGAACAGGGAAGGCGTGTCGGTCGGCGTCGTGTAGTAGGTCGAGACGAAGAGGTCGGCACCGAGGTCGCGGCAGATGCGCTCCAGGTAGAGGCTGTCGGCGCCGGAATGGCCGTCGTCGCGCCGGCCGATGGTGCGCATGTGCACGCCCGGGATGCGTGGCGCGGTACCGCCGCGGTCGAGCAGGATGACGTGGCCCGCCGTGCCGTCGGCCACCCACGCCTCCAGCAGGCTGCGCCAGACCCGGCCGATGCCGGAGTTGAGGTCCTGCCAATAGACGCCGTCGACCACGATGCGCGGCCGCACCGGCACCGCTTCGCGATCCTTCACCCCGACCGGCGCATCGAAGCGCCAGCCGCCGGTGGCGGGATCGGGCTTCGCCAGCGGATCGACCCGGAACATCGCCGCGCTGTCGACCACGGTGCGGTCGGTCACCCAGCCGAAATGGTCCGCCAGGAAACCGGGCTTCGTGGTTTCCAGCAGCGTGCGCCACTGCGCCCGGGCATTCCGGTAGCCGTAATAGTCTTCCTTGAAGCCGAGCTGCGCCTCGGTGACATAGGCGAAGTGCTGGAAGACCGCGCCGAATGATTCCGTCTCGTCCTGGGTGAAGGGGTGCAGCGTGGCGATGTCGACCGGCTTCGCGTCCCCCGGCTGGGGACGGACCAGCGTCGGCGGCTCGTGCGCGGCCCAGTGGTCGCCGGGCTGGTAGCGCCAGGTGCGGAGCCATTCATAGGCCGGGTTCTGCGCGTAGTTGTGCCGCGTCGAGATGATCTTGTCGGGGCCGACGAAGTACCAGCACCAGTAGTAGGCGGCGCCGCGCGCGGGCTCGGCGCGGAAGCGGCGGCGCACCTCCACGACCTGATCGACGGTCCAGAGCTCGTCATTGTCCATCTGCCAGAGCAGGCAGGGCTCCGTGATGCTGGGCAGCGGGGCGTTCACCATCTCCCGCTTGCCGTCCCAGAACTGGCCGGGCGGCTTGCGGTAGAGCGTCACCTGCCCGGGGAAGCGGGCGGCGAGGTCGTCGAGATACTGGCTGGTGCCGTCGTTGCTGCGGCCCTGGTCGTGCATGCCGTCATGCACGCGCCCGCCGGTCGCCGTGCTCCAGGCGGTGTCGTGGCGCAGCGCTGCGACGCCCTCCACCACATGCCAGTGCCAGCGGAAGGGCAGCCGGCGCAGCATCTCCTCGTGGTAGCGGATGAAGGGCTCGCCGTTGAGCACGATGGTGAAGAAGTGGACGGGCAGGTCGTCGAAATTCGTGACAGCGGCTCCCGAAGCAGGGGCGGGAAGCTGCGTGCCCAGATCCACGGTCATGCGCCTGCCTCTGACGATGCCCGGTGACGGCCCGGTCGAACGGGGCCATGCTGCGGGGCGGGTAGGGATCGAAGTCTCGTGCGCCCCTAGGCCGGGTCGTCGGCGACCGTCAACCGTCCGGCTCCGGCGATATTGCGATTGCCGCGGCGCTGCCTTAGTGCCGGGGTTCGCGTGACGGACCGCACCGACCGCGCCGCGACCCCGCCGCTCCAGGCCAGGGGCGGCCCTTCCCGTCGTGCAGCTCCGCCCGACCGGCAGGAGACGAGGCAGGCATGCCCACGGACGGAACCAGCCCCACGCCCCTGACCGCGGCAGAGCTCGATGCCCTGCGGACAGCGCGCACCGGCGGCGACCGGAGCCGCCTGGAGTGGAGCGGGTTCAAGGTGCACAGCCAGTCCGACGAGGACGGCATCATTTGGGAGATCTTCCGCCGCATCGGCATCCGCCGCCGCCGCTTCATCGAGTTCGGCTGCGAGACCGGGCAGGAAAACAATACCCGCCACCTGCTGGAGCAGGGCTGGCGTGGCCTCTGGATCGAGGGCGTACCCGACTACGCCGGGGCCATCCGGTGGGAGCAGCGCGAGCGCCTCGCCTCCGGCCAACTCCGCTTCACGGAGGCCTTCGTCAACCGCAGCAACGTCAACGACCTGTTCCGCGACGCCGGCTTCACCGGCGAGATCGACCTGCTGTCGATCGACATCGACAGCAACGACTACCATGTCTTCGAGGCGATCACGGCAGTCGATCCGCGCGTGGTGGTGGTGGAGCACAATCACGTCTACAGCTCCGGCGTCGAG
>JAIYAI010000719.1 GCA_027489135.1 Acetobacteraceae bacterium | reverse complement strand
CCGCGGCCATCGCCGCATCCTGCAGTACCAGGGCGGCGCCCCGGCCTATCGCGAGCACTGCGCCAAGGTCGCCGCGGAAGGCTACAGCGGCATGGTGCTGCAGGCGTGAGCCGACATCCCGTCGACCAGGCGACCGCCCGCGCCGCCTTCGACCGCGCGGTCGGCGACAGCCACGAGGGCTTCGGGAACTTCTTTCTCCAGCGCCTGCTGGGGCTGGAGATCACCTATCCGGGCGAGGATTGCGAGGTCGCCTTCGACGTCGCGGACTTCATGTTCAACCCGCAGGGCTCCCTGCATGGGGGCGTTCTGGCCACCGCCCTCGACATCGCCATGGGGCACCTGATCAACAGGGTGAACGGCAGCCCCGGCACGACGCTCGAGATGAAGATCCAGTATACCGCGCCGGTACGGGCGGGGCGCGTGACCTGCCGCGGGTCCAGCATCCGCCGCGGCGGAACTTGGTTCCTGCGGGCGGAGGCGACGGCGCAGGATGGCACGCTGGTCGCCTTCGCCACCAGCACCTGGAAGCTCCTCAAGCGAGCATAGGAACGCCTCAGACGCCGGCGCCCGCTCCGCGGGCTTGGCTTGCGCGGGACTTCCCGTGGCGCGCAGAAGCGCGCTCGGCCACCCATGGTGGCCGCCGATCCGGCATACCTGGCCACACCCCGCGCCGCTGCCTAACATCCCGGCAAGGGTGCAAGGGGAACGTCTTTCGGATGATCGACAAATTCGTGCGGTCCATGGCGGAGGCCATGAACGGCATCAGGGATGGCTCCACCATCCTGATCCCGGGCTTCGGCGAGGTCGGCCAGCCCAATGCGCTGCTGGAGGGCCTGATCGAGCAGGGCGCCACCAACCTGACCCTGGTGGTGAACTCCGCCGGCCGCGTGTTGCCCCCAGGCGCGCCGCCCAACGGCCATGTCGCTCGCCTGATCGATGCCGGCCGCGTGAAGAAGGTCATCACCAGCTTCGTCCGCGCCAACAGCACCGCCGGCGCCTGGGTGAAGGCTGGCAAGCTGGAAGCCGAGGTGATTCCGCAGGGCACGCTCGCCGAGCGCATCCGTGCCGCCGGCGCCGGCGTGCCCGCCTTCTTCACCCCCACCGGCGCCAATACCCTGGTCGCCGAGGGCAAGGAGGTGCGGGAATACAATGGACGCCCCTGCATCCTGGAACTCGCCCTGCCCGGCGACGTCGCGCTGATCGAGGCCTGGTCGGCGGACCGCTGGGGCAACCTGGTGTTCCGCGACAGCGCCCGGAACTTCAACCCGATCATGGCGATGGCCGGCAGGCTGACCATCGTGCAGACCGCGCATGTCGTCGACCTCGGACAGATCCCCGCCAACGAGGTGATAACGCCGGGCATCTTCGTCGATCGCATCCTCCGCGTGCCGGCCAACGAGCCGGTCCTGCCGGGCCAGGGGAGCAACTCATGAGCGAGACCGCCTTCAAGCCGCTCGGCCGCAACGGCATGGCCGCGCGCGCGGCCCTGGACATCCCGGAAGGCTGGTACGTCAACCTCGGCATCGGCATCCCGACGCTGATCGCGGACCACATCCCGGCCGAGCGCGAGGTGATCATCCATTCGGAGAACGGCGTGCTCGGCGTCGGCCCGGCGCAGGAGGCGCACCGCCCGAACCCCTGGCTGGTCAATGCCAGCACGCACCGCGTCACCATCCGGCCGGGCGGCGCCTTCGTCGACCACGCGGACAGCTTCGCCATGGTGCGCGGCGGACATCTCGACCTCTGCGTGCTCGGCGGCTTCCAGGTGGCGGAGAACGGGGATCTCGCCAACTGGGCACATTCCGCGACCGAGGCCGGGCGGCAGATCGGCGGCGCGATGGACCTCGCCGTCGGCGCGAAGCGTGTCTGGGTGGTGATGGAGCACAATACGAAGGACGGCGCGCCGCGCATCCTGAAGCACTGCGCCTATCCGCTGACCGCGGCCCGCTGCGTCAGCCGGGTCTATACCAGCCTCGCGGTGCTGGACGTGACGGAGCGGGGTTTCATCGTCGTCGACATCATCCCGGGACTTTCGTTCGAGGAGTTGCAGGCGCGGTCGGAAGCGACCCTGCACCGCGCATGACCGCGATCCCCCGCCGGGCCGCGCTGGCGCTTGGCCTCGCCCCGGCCCTGGCACGCGCCCAGGCGCCCTGGCCGCACCGTCCGGTGCGCTACATCGTGCCCTATCCGCCGGGCGGCGGCGCCGACAGCATCGCCCGCATCTTCGTCCCCGTCTTCAACGAGCAACCCGGCGCGCCCTTCCTGGTCATCGACAACCGCGGCGGGGCGGGCGGCAATATCGGGGCGGAGGCGCTGGCGCGGTCGCCGGCGGACGGGTCCGTGCTCGGCCAGATCACCATCGGCACGCATGGCACCAACCCGTCGCTCTTCCCGCGCCTCGGCTTCGACCCGCTGACGGACTTCACCCCGATCGCGCTGATGGGGCAGCAGCAGGTGACCATCTCGGTCCATGCCGACACGCCGATCCGCACGCTGGACGACCTGCTGGCGCGCAAGGGCGTGGAGATGACCAGCGGCAGCAGCGGCAACGGCACCAGCGGCCACCTGACGACTGAGGTGCTGAAGGCGCGCACCGGCCTCGCCATCACCCATGTGCCCTATCGCGGGAGCGGCCCGGCCTGGGCCGACCTGCTGGCAAAGCGGATCGACATGGTGGCGGAGAACATCCATGTCGCGTTGCCGCATCACCAGTCCGGGCGGACGCGCATCATCGCGGTGACGGGCCGCACGCGCTCGCCGCTCGTGCCCGATGTGCCGATACTGATGGAGCGCATGCCGGACAGCGTGGTCTACTCCTGGAACGGCGTGGCGGGCCCGGCCGGGCTGCCCGCGCCGCTGGTCGCGCAGCTTGTGCAGGCGATGCGCGCCACGCTGGCCAATCCGGCGCTGCGGCTGCGCTACGACGAACTCGGACTCGAGGCCGGTGAGCCCGAGCCTGTGGCGTTCCAGGCCTTCATCCGCGAGCAACTCGCCTTCTGGAAACGCATCATCACCGAGGCGAAGATCTCCCTGGACTAGAGCAGATCGCCAGAGGTGGACTCACCGAAGGCGTGAATCACGCGACACATCAGAAGCCTAGACCATGATCCGCGCTTCGGTGCGCGCGGATCATGGTCTAGCGGTGATCCGTCATCGCTTCGGTTGATCCCCAGCCGCGGCCGTAGCGCTTCTCCAGCCGGCGCTGCACCACTTCCCACAGCGTCGTCATCACCAGGTAGTACAGCGCGGCCACGGCAAACAGCTCCAGCACAAGGAAGCGTTCCTGGATCAGGATCTGCGTCCGCCGCAGCAGCTCGTCCACGCTGATGACGCTGGCGACCGACGTCGTCTTCAGCAGCCCGTTCACGCTGTTGCCGAGCGGTGGGATGATGACCCGCAGCGCCTGCGGCCAGATCACCAGGCGGAACACCTGCACCGGCCGCAGCCCGATCGCCAGCGCTGCCTCCCGCTGGCCCTTGGGCACGGAGAGGATGCCGGCGCGCACGATCTCCGACAGGTAGGCGCCCTCGTTCAGGGAGATGCCGATCAGCGCCGCTTCCCAGACGGAGAAGCGGATGCCCAGCAGCGGCAGGCCCGTATAGATGATCAGCAGTTGCACCAGCAGCGGCGTGCCGCGGAAGATCCAGCAGTAGAATTGCGCGAACCACACCAGCGGCCGCCGCCCCGACAGCCGCATCAGCGCGATGGCGATGCCCAGGATCAGCCCGAAGATCAGCGACCCCACCGTCAGCCCGATGGAGATCGCCGCCCCTTCCAGCAGATAGGCGTTGAAGAGGTAGTCGAGGAATCCCTCCCAGCGCCAGGCCTGCACCTAGTTCGGTCCGACGACGTCGAAGGGCCCGTCGAAGGCCTTCACGCCATAGCGGTCGAGCAGCGCCTGGAAACTGCCATCCGCCTTCATCTCGGTCAGCACCGTCGCCACCGCCCTGGCCAGGACGCGACTGCGGAACCCGAAATTGATCGGCGTGCCGAAGAGGCCGCTGATGGCGCGGGTGAACTCGCCGCGCTCGTTGTATTCCTTGCCCGTGCTGTCGATCGAGACCGCGGCGTCGAGCTGCCCGGCGCGCAGCGCCTGGAAGGAGATGGCGAAATTGTCGAAGGGGCGGATGGTGATCGGGCGCAGCCCCATCTTCTGCAGCTCCGTCGCCAGGTCCTGGGTACGGCGGAACTCGAAGCCGCCCTGCTCCACGCCGACGGTCAGCCCCGCGAGATCCGCGATGGCGCGGATGTTCCGCGGATTGCCGCGGGGCACGCTGATGCTGATCGCCTGCTCCTCGTAGCGGACGAGCTGCATGATCTTCGCACGTTCCTCGGTATAGAACATGCCGGTGTTGATCATGTCCCAGCGCCGCGCGGCGAGGCCCGGAATCATCGCGGCGAATT